>CAVALS010000195.1:0-4359 GCA_963589385.1 Bacteroidaceae bacterium | reverse complement strand
GCGCGGCTTGGTGGGGTAGACCACGCCGTGGTCGAGCAGCTTGCCGGTCTCGTCCATGACGGCGACCTTGCAGCCGGTGCGGTAGCCCGGGTCGAGCGCGAGTACGCGGGCGCCGCGCACGGGGCGCGCCGAGAGCAGGCCCTCGAGATTCTTGGCAAAGACGTTGATGGCCTCGGTCTGGGCGCGAACGGTGAGCTTGGCGCGGGCCTCGCGCTCCAGCGAGGGGGCCATCAGGCGCTTGTAGCCGTCGGCGATGGCGGCGTCAAAGACGGGCGCGAAAGCGCCCTGGCGACGGGGCCAACGGCTGCCGAGGCGTGCCGTGGCAGCGGCGCCGTCGACGTTCACGCGCACGCGGAGCTTGCCCTCGCGCTCACCGCGGTCGATAGCCAGCACACGGTGGTTGGGGATGCGGCGCAGCGGCTCATCATAGCTGTAGTACGGCTCGTAGGGAGTCTTCTCGGCGGGGTCGGTCGCCTCGACGACGATGTCGGCGGTGTTTTGCGTAAAGGCGCGCAGGTCGGCGACGTTCTCGGGGTCTTCGGCCACCGTCTCGGCCACGATGTCCGCCGCGCCGGCGAGCGCCTTCTCGGGCGTGTCGAAGCCGGCTTCCTCGTTGACGTAGGCCGCGGCGGCGTCGAGCGCGCTGCCCTTGGCGGATGCCTGCATGATGATCATGTTGGCAAGCGGCTCCAGGCCTGCCTCGCGGGCCTTCTGCGCGCGAGTCATGCGCTTTTTGCGGTAGGGCTTGTAGAGGTCCTCGACACGCTGGAGCTGCGTGGCCTCGCGAATTTGCTGCTCAAGCTCTGGCGTGAGTTTGCCCTGGGCGTCGATGAGCAGAATGACGTCCTCTTTGCGCTGCTCAAGATTGCGCAGGTAAGACAGACGCTCGTCGAGTGCGCGCAGGGCGACGTCGTCCATGCCGCCCGTGGCTTCTTTGCGGTAGCGCGAGATAAAGGGGATGGTGTTGCCCTCGTCGATGAGCTTGACGGCTGCCTCGATGTTGGCGGCCTTAAGGTTGAGCTCGCGGGTGAGCTGGGCGATAAGATCCATGGGACTCCTTGCGTTTAAGGTGCGTTTGCAGCACAGGGCTACCAAGGATACCACCCGTCCCAAAAGACTGTTTTTGGGGCCGCGCCACGAAAACGGTCTATCTACTACGTTTGAACCGTATGGGTCGACCATCCCCCGGTTTTCCGAAAATACGCAAGCCGTCTACCTGCGGTTTTTATTTCGCGAAATTCTGTATGGTTAAGGGTGGTCGGTTAAACGTAGTAGATAGGCCCATTTCGTGGCGAACGAATCAAGCCGAGGTGCAAAATAGCCCCCGCCCCAGAAAAATCATCGGCAAGGTAGCAAAATGCCCCGCGGGCAGGAGGCTGCTCGCGGGGCAAAGAAGAGGGGCTTGTTGGTGGCGGGCCGAGGCGCTCGGCGGGGAGTTTGCCGCGGCCCGCTCTTAAGGCATTACAGCTCGACGAGCTGGCCGGTCTCGGCGGCCTCCTTGATGGCGTTGAGAAGCGTGAGCGTCTTGACGTTATCGGCGGGGGTCACGACGGGCTCGACCTCGCGGCGGACAACCTTCACAAAGTGCTTGAGCTGCATCTTGTGCGGCAGTGCCGGGTCGACGGCCGGAATCTCCATTTGCAGCGGCTTGTGCCAGTTGGAGGCGCCGTCGTAGGAGAACTGGTGCAGGCGGGGCAGCGACAGGGCGCCCTTGGTGCCGCCGATAAAGTAGGCGTCGGCGTCGAAGGGGCGGTACTGCGGATCCTCGCGAGCGGTCGCCTCCCAGTTCCAGGGGCTGGCGGTGGCGTCAGAGATGGTCATGCTCGCGAGCGCGCCGTCGGCAAAACGGACGTTGACCACGGCGGAGTCCTCGGTCTCAAAACCGCGGGCGGCGCTGGACTGCATACCCTGGACGGCAACGGGCTCGCCCAGCAGGTAGCGGAGCAGGTCGACGTCGTGCACCAGGTTGACCAGGATCGGGCCGGCACCCTTCTTGCGGCGCCACTCGACGTCGAAGTACTCGTCATTCTTATAGATCATGTAGTGGAAGCTCGACACGGTGAGCTTACCCAGCTCGCCGGACTCGATGATCTCCTTGGCCTTGTTGACGAAGGGGTTGTGGCGACGGTGCTGGCCCACGAGCACGGGCACGCCGGCGGTCTCGGCCTCGGCGGCGAAGGCCTGAGCATCCTCAAGGTCGTTGGAGATCGGCTTTTCGACCAGCGGCACGATGTTGCGCTTTACAGCCTCGCGGGCAACGCCCAGGTGCAGGTCGTTGGGGGTGGCGATGATGACGGCCTCGGGCTTGACCTCGTCCATCATCTGGGCGGGATCGGTGTAAAACGGCACGCCGGCGGCCTCGGCCGTGGCGCGGGCGCCCTCAAAGGCGTCGGCGATGGCGACGAGCTCGGCCTCGGGCTCCTCGGTGACAAAGTGGATGTGGTTGCGGCCCATGGCGCCGGCGCCGATAACGGCAATGCGGACGGGGTTGAGCTCAGACATTTCGACTCCTTAATAGTGGTGGCGGTGGAATGCGGCAAGGGGGCGGCTCTTGCCGCATCAAGCAAAACTAAGCGGACTTCTTCTTGCTGTCGGAGACCATCATGTAGACGGTGAGCACGACGGCGATGGCGGCGATCACAATGGCGCCGTAGAAGGACTGCTGGTAGGCGGCGCTGCCGGCCTCGGCGTGATACAGCACGGCGGTGATGGGCTGGCTGATCCAGGTGGAAGCGGCATAGCCCAAAAACATGATGCCGTAGTTGACACCGATGTTGCTGGTACCAAAGGCGCCACCGGTGAGCGGCGGGTAGATGACGAGCAGGGCGCCAAAGCTAAAGCCGAGCAGGGCGAGCGCCACAAAGAACATGCTCTGCGTAAAGCTCATCGACATGATGACGAGTGCGACGATGGTGACGACAAGGCTGATGAGCAGCGACTTATAGGCGCCGAGCTTGTCGATGATCTGGCCAAAGGACAGACGGCCAACCAGGTTGGCGCAGGTGTTGACGGAGACGACCACGCCGCCGAGGGCGACGGCCGCGGCGCTCGTGGGGTCGGCGAAGAGCTGGACGGCGGCGATGGAGGCAACCTTGCCCACGAGCAGGGTGCCCGCGGTGGCGGCAAAGGCGAAGGTGATGATGAGGACCCAGAAGCGCGGGGTCTTGACCATCTCGCCTGGGGTGAGGTCACCGAAGGTGCCGGCGTGCGCGCCGCCCTTTGGGGCCTCGAAGCCCTCGGGCAGCCAACCGGCCTCGGGGGCCTTCAGGAACAGGGCGGAGGCGGCAATCGTCACAAAGAAGATGACGCCGAGCGCCTTAAGGGCGCCAAAGATGCCCAGGCTCGGGATGAGCAGCGAGGCGAGCACCGGGGACAGCACGGCGGGACCGGCGGTCGAAGCGGCCAGGGTGATGCCGGAGGCGAGACCCTTCTTGTCGATGAACCACTTTTGACCGGTGGTGAGCGCGGGGTTGTAGCCCAGGCCGTTGCCGACGGCGGCGACGAGCGAGAACCACAGGTAGAACTGCCACGGCTCGGTAACGGTGCCGGACATGAACCAGCCCAGTCCGTAGCACACGGCGGCGGCGATCACGACGTTGCGCGGGCCGATCTTATCGGAGATGCGGCCGGCGAAGATACCCGTCACGGCCATGATGGTCTGAAAGACCGGGAAAGCCCAGGTAAGGGCGCTGGACCACTCGGGGTAGACGGCGAGCAGGTTCTTGCTCACGACGGAGTACAGCGCGATGGAGCTGATGAAGAACATGGTGACGCATGCGGCGGAAAGCACGACGGCGCGACCCTTGTTGGAGTTGGTGGAAGCCATTGGACTCTTTCTAATCGATACGGGGGGGGAGGAGCGGTCGTATCCGCGGGTCTCCCTGTTAGGTTGGTTTACTGGTCAGTCGGCTTGGCGACGCCGGACTCATCGGACCAAAGCTCGACACCCTTGTTCTTGAGGTAGTTGTCGGCATAGGCGCGACGGCCGCCGGGCTTGGCGGTGAGGTCGCCCATCATATTGGAGAAGCCGCCATCGACCTTGATGGCGTCGCCGGTGGTAAAGTCCGAGCGCTTGGACGCCAGGAACATGACGGCGTTGGCGATATCGCTGACCTCGCCGATGCGACGCGTGGCGATCAGGCGGCTGCGGCTCTTTTCGACCTCGGGGTCGGCGTAGAAGTTGGCCGACATCGGGGTCTTAACGAAGCAAGGCTCGACGCAGTTGGAGCGGACGCCGTAGGGGCCCCACTCGGCGGCGAGCATCTTGGACATCATGTTGACGCCGGCCTTGGTGGAGCTGTACACGCCCGAGAACGTCTCGGGGGAGTGGCTGGCGACGGTCGAGATGTGCACCAGGCG
>CAVALS010000194.1:0-4384 GCA_963589385.1 Bacteroidaceae bacterium | reverse complement strand
TTAGCCCCGAGGACCTCGAGGTCGCTTTTGAGGAGGGTATTGGCTTTGACGGCTCGGCCATCGAGGGCTTTGCCACGCCCGAGGAAGCCGACATGCTGGCGTTTCCCGATGCTTCGACCTTCCAGATTTTGCCGTGGCGCCCGAGCCACAACGGCGTCGCCCGCGTGTTCTGCGATGTGTGCACCCCCGACCGCAAGCCCTTCGCCGGCGATCCGCGCGATGCGTTGCGCCGCATGTTCTATAAGGCCGAGAAGGCTGGCTACCTGCTCAACGTGGGCGCCGAGCTGGAGTACTACTACTTCCCCGACGAGCACACCCCCGAGCCGCTCGACAACGTGGGCTACTTCGATCTTTCGGTGAGCGATGCCGCTCGCGACCTGCGCCGCAACACGGTCCTCACGCTCGAGAAGATGTCCGTGCCCGTGGAGTACACCTTCCACGCCGCCGGCCGCTCGCAGCACGGCATGAGCCTGCGCCACGCCGAGGCCCTGAGCATGTCCGACGCCATCACCACGGCCAAACTCATCATTAAGCAGCAGGCTTACGAGAGCGGGTGCCACGCCTCCTTTATGCCCAAGCCGTTGGCGGGCGAGGACGGCAGCGCTATGTTCCTGTGCCAGTCGCTATTCGACCACGACGGCAACAACGTCTTTTGGGGCGAGGACGACGAGAAGTACCACCTCTCCGATATCGCCAAGCACTACATGGCCGGCATCTTGGCGCACGCGCGCGAGATCAGCGCCATCACCAACCCTACGGTCAACTCGTACAAGCGCATCACCACGGGTGGCGACTCCGTGCCGCAGTACGCCACGTGGGGCCTGCGCAACCGCGCGAGTATGGTCCGCATCCCGGTCTACAAGCCCGGCAAACAGCTGTCCACGCGCATCGAGCTTCGCAGCCCCGACCCCATGGCCAATCCGTATCTGGTCAACGCCGTCACGCTGGCGGCTGGTCTGGACGGCATCGAGCGCAAGCTGGAGCTCCCGCCCGAGGCCACGGCCGAGACGCTCAAGCTTACCGACCGTCAGATGGTCGAGGCCGGCTACACGCCGCTGCCGCGTTCGCTCAAAGAGGCGCTCGACGTGTTTGAGGACTCGCAGTTTATGAAGGATGCCCTCGGCGAGCACATCCACAGCTTCTTCCTCAAAAAGAAGCGCGATGAGTGGCATAAGTTTGAGTCCACGATCACCGAGTGGGAGATCAAGCACTACCTGGCGAACTCCTAATTGCGCTGGTTTGTTCCAGTACGATTGAGCTCATTTCCTTGGAGGCCGATATGTCCGAAAAGAGTGCCCTGTTCATGGCGCGCACGACGCGCTTCCACGAGTTTGCCCGCAGCTTGACGACCACCCTGGGTGTCGAGGTGAGCCTGGCAACTCCCGATTCACCGACTGCGGCGCACGACTTTGACCTGCTGATTCTCGATTCCGATGGCATCCGCAGCGACCGTATCGATCAGATTGCCAAGTGGCTTGATGATCGTGGCGGCGTTCCAATGCTGGTGATCGTCGACGACGAGGCACTCGGCACCCTGCGCCTGCCGAACCATGCGCATGCCGACTTTGTATGCCCCACGGCGACGCCCAACGAGCTTAAGGCTCGTGCGCAGCGTCTGATGGGCGAGGAGGAGACCGTCACCGCCGACGATGTGCTCAACATCGATAACCTCGAGATCAACCTGGCCACCTACCAGGTGACGCTCGATAACGAGCCCATCGACCTTACGCTGATGGAGTACTCGTTGCTGAGCTTTTTGGCAACACACCCCAACCGTGCCTACAGCCGCGAGGTGTTGCTGCACCGCGTGTGGGGCTTTGAGTACTGCGGCGGCACGCGCACCGTCGACGTGCACATTCGACGCATTCGCTCCAAGGTGGGCCCGCAGATCGCGGCGCACATCACCACCGTCCGCGGCGTGGGCTATCTGTTTAAGGACTAGCAAGTAAATAGAGGAATGTGAGGGTACCGGAGATTTCTCCAGTACCCTTTTCTCGTTTAGGGCGAAAAGAAGACCTTTCACCGATTTAAAGTGTGTCAGTAAAAACAATATCAAACGTATAGCACTATCTCACGAATACCATTTAGTTACCGTATCTCCCTACTGCACGGATGGAGGAAGAAATGCGTTATTCGAGAAAGGTGATTGTCGGATTTATAGTATTGCTTGCCGCCCTGATGTCTCCAAGGTTGGTTTTTGGAGACGACGACTTGGTTCGTGTCACACCGCAAATAGCTGTGGAGCAAGCGCAAGCTTTCTTTGATGACGTATCGGATGAGCCGGTGACCGCTTGTGACCCAGTAAAAATGGTGAATTCCGATGGGGAATCAATCGGGTATATCGTTCGCGCGAAGCGGGATGACGTTAACTATGGCTACGTCGTATTTGATTCAGAGCGATCTTGGTGGATCAGCGAATACTGCTTGGCTCCGAACGCTCCTATGCCCATTGAGAATACAAGCGATGAAATAGCCCTTCTCGCATCTCAAGATGACATCGTTGCTTTGAAATTTGACGAGCTGTCTTTTGGTATTGCAGATCTGGATAATAACGTTGTTTTAGATGAGAAGGGATGCCGGTCAACAGCGGTGTTTTCTGTGGGAAATAGCCGCAGCGGATCTCCAGGCAGGTTCGAGGATGTTTTCGTATTGCCCAAAGACCTGTATAAACAAGGATATGTCATTGACGCAAGTAAAACTATTTCGGGGATGATAACGCCTACACAATCAGAGGTTATTAAAGAAACGGGGACCTATGCTTGCGATGTGTCTGCGATGTTTGCGGTAAGCAGCCATTATGTAACGCTAAACCGGCTCAAATTGCCAGACTTATATCATGAGCTTTGGCAGTTATCGGGAACATCCGGCGATCCAAATAAGTCATTCGATCAAGCTACGGGCCTTTACTTTACCCAAGGAAGGACTCCATCTCCAAATGCTGCCCCGGCTATTAAGGAGTTCTGTGCTAGGCGCGGGAAAAGGCTTGAGACATCATTTGCTTGGTATCCATCTTGGGATTCTTTCAGGGCAACTGCAGATTCTGGAAATCTCAGTATTTTTTCTGGGACTCTCAGGTCAAGCCATGACGCTCATGCGATGGCTGTTGCGGGATATGTGGCTATGCATAATACATATTCAAATGATAAGAAATATATGCTTGTTGTCTGGGATGGTTGGTTCAATCAGCTGCGTTTTCTTCCATATGACACAACGATTTATATATCGCATGAAGGGACGTATTGTGGAGAGTGACGGCGAAGATGATAGAAAGCGCATACGTAAAACGCTGGGGCTTCTTTGCGCATTTCTTGGGATATTGGTTGTCGCGGCCTATCAACCGAGCCCCTCGGTCGTCGGTGGAAAAGATGACGAACATATTTCAGTTGAAGTACAGACGCTGTCGGATATTCATAACGGACAATTTGAGGCTCTCGTGTCAAGCGGAGGGCGGAAAGAGATTGATATCCGTAGTTACTTTAATACCGGAACTGCTTCAGGGCTGAAGGCGGGAGAGAAATGGATTCTATTCTTCGCAAGTGACGCCAATTTAGAAGAGGAAACTTTGCATCCCTACTATATGGAAAAAGTTAACTAAATCGGTGAGGAGCGAGAGGAATGATCAACAGAAGACAGCTATTCGTCTTGGCATCAGGAGCTGTTATGTTTGCTGGGGCGAGAGGGGCCAACGCTGCGCAGCTTACGAATGTGCAAAAACGATTGACGCTTGTGACCGACATGATAGTTCGGAATGAGGCTGGGGTTATTGTGTCCTCGGCGCGAAGCAAAGATGTCTTGGGTGCCGGAAATAGAAAAATGGCTGTTGGCAGCATAAACAGGAATAATGACGGTGCAGCGTCCCTGACAAGAGCGGCAACTAAGAATTTGGTGACGGTTCATAGGGAGTCAGATGATTCACTGCCGGTGTTGGCAAAGATTGAGATTGTTGTTGAATATTCTGAAGATGGGCAAAGCATTGCAATTCGGTCGGGAAAATATTCGATAATTCAAACCGATCCGCTTGTGATGTATGCAAACGCTTGGTATGCGCTCATGCAGAAAGATAAATATGTGATGAACTACTTCACAGAAAGCGAAGCATCATATGAAACGGGGTGGGGGCCAACGCCATACGATGCGGAGAAGGATAAGTGGACGTGCGGATCGGGTATGGGCGCGACGATTACAGACTTTATTAACGATTCAACATATAGTTTTGCTATCGACTGCTATATCGAATAGACATGACGGCATAAAACGAATTGGCCTATAAGCATGTCATTACTTAAGCAAAGCTGAAATCTTGGCATCTAGTGCTCGGGACTGCCCAGCTTGGGGTACAACTCAACGTGAACAATGATGGCCCGCCACATGTTTGGCGGGCCTT
>CAVALS010000193.1:0-4447 GCA_963589385.1 Bacteroidaceae bacterium | reverse complement strand
TTCTTCTGCTGATCGAGCTTATGCTTACCACTTACGATAGACGTAGCGCCCAGTGTGGCCAAGCTTGCACTGGCAAGGCTCGCCATAACGATAAGGTCGCCCGTCTTGGGCATGTTACCGCCAGATGACTTGGTCGTTGTAGTCGTCGTGGTTGTAGTGGTCACCGTCTTGGAGTCATTTTGCTCTTGGGCCTGGTTGTCAGCACCGCTCTTGTCGTCGTCTTCGGGCTGTTTCTTTTCGCCCTCGGTCTTGCTCTCGTCCTTCTTCTGAGCAGATTTGTCGTCCTTCTCCTCAGAGCTAGAACCCTTATCAGATTCGGTCTTCTCGGAAGCCTTGTCCTTGGAGTCGCCCTTTGCGGCCTCGGTCTTTTCCGTGGAAACCTGATCAGAGTTGTCCTTGTTCTGGGCCGAGCCGTTATTGACGCCAGCCATCAGCGAAGAACCCAGCGTAGAACCAAGCTGCTCGGAGAAAGAAGGCTTCTTGTCCGGCGAAGCAACGGGAGCGTCCGGCGCTTTATTCGAGTCGTCCTTGGAAGCATCGGAATCAGGGGTTGCGTCAGAGCCGGAGCCGTTGTTAGAGCCGGTGTCAACGAACGAATCGCTCGAGCTGGTGGATGAGTTAGAGGTGTCAGCGTCGGTCGAACCAGAAGCGTCGCTGTCCGTATTGCCGGCAGAGCTTGAAGACGAATCGCCCGCAGCAGAGCCGTTCGAATTGGAGCCGTTCGAGGTAGAGCCGTCGTTGGTAGTGCCACCAGCAGAGCCATTACCGTCAGCATCGGTCGGGGGCGCATCCATCCTGTCATCGTTGGCATCGTCACTCGAGTCGTCATTCGAATCAGGTGTCGGCGAGGGCGCCGGTGTGGGCTCGGGCTGCACGGGCGTCGCGGCGGCAGCCTCGTCCTCAGCGATATAAACCAAGCAGTCCTTTAGCTCGTTGCAGTAGCGGTTCTTCCAGCCTTCATGATACTGGGGCTGGCTCGAATACTTGGTCGCCACGTTGTTGACCACGCTATTGGAGAGCGCCGTCACAAACTCGCGGTCGGACATATCGTTGGAAAGATTTGCCCAACGGAAGAAATCCCTGCAACCACCGGTGCCGCACATGTTGGTGATGCTCCACACCATGCCCTTGACGCAATCGGCGCGGCCGGAGATGTCAATGCCAAGAGCGCTCTTGAGCCACGCCTCGGTCACCGCATAGTACGAGTTGTACGCATAAGCGTCCTGAAGCGCCGAGAACTCGACAGGATCGGTGTTATAAGCGCCCTGGAAGGCCTCCTGCGCAATACGGCCCAGCTCGGTAAGTTGGCCGTTCTCGTACATGGCATTCCTCGCGTTGGAAATCTCGCCGCCGCGATCAATCGCATCCTTGAGCATGCTGTATTTTTCGGGGTTGTAGTTGTAGGCCTGCTTCATAAACGGAATGAGCGACCAACGACGGTCGAACTGGTAATAACCCAGCGCGTTATAGCCGTCACCGTACGAAAAGCCCTGGTTGTAGTTGCCGTGGCTCTCGTATTTGGTGAAGTACTTCATCTCGGCGGTCACGTTGACAAACGAAACGCCCTGAACCGACCTCAGCACGCCCGAGAAGGATTGCTGGGTGTAAAGGCCCTTATCGATATCGGTGGCATCCGAGGCTACGCCCGGCGTGGGCTCCTCGGCAGCGGCGGGTGCCGGCGCGGAAACGGCGCCAAACGAAAGCGCCAGCGTCAGGCCCGCGACAATAGCAGAATGCTTGGGCTGCATAAGATCCTCCCTGCATTGGTGTAGTTAAAGTTCAGTTTGCAAAGATAAAATAAGTATTGCAGCTCGCCCGTTGTTGCACAACAACCCCTCGGTAAACGGCAACAACCCTCCGCGAAATCTTAAGGAATTGCGCCCAACCTACAGCTTAATGTCAAAGTTGATTTCGGGGACGGCGGCCAGGTCGGCCAACGTCACGCCGTCAACATAGTTCTCGATGACCTCGTCCAGGCCGCGCCAGAACTTGACGGTGGAGCACAGGTCGCTGCGGGCGCAGCTGTTGTCGATGCCATCGCACGCCACTGGAGCCGTGCTGCCCTCGACGGCGCGCAGGATGTCGCCGGCACGCACCTCGGCTGGATCCTTGGCCATCATGTAGCCGCCGCCCTTGCCGCGCACGCTCTTAAGCAGGCCCGCCTTCATAAGCGGACGAACCAGCTGCTCCAAATACTTTTGTGAGATATGCTCGCGGTCGGCGACCTCGCGCAGGGCGATCTTGCCCTCGGCGTCACCAAGCGCTGCGATATAGATCATCAGTCGGAGGGCATAGCGGCCCTTAGAAGAAATGAGCATACCTACCCTCCCATCGCATCTGGGACAACATAACCAGCTTTGTTTGTCCCAAATCTTAAGTAAATGGGACAAACACAACAGGTTATTTTGTCCCAGAATTTGAAAAGTCGAGTGGATTAGTCGGGTTTTCCCTTGACTAACGCCGAACCCATAGTAACTTTATTCCGAGAAGATTCCTAGGGTTTAGTACACCCATGAGTACACCATATACAGAGAGGGACAGCATGAGCGCAAATCCGCTGCTTTCCATCGAAGGTCTGACCGCCTCCGTGGACGAGAAGACCATCCTCCACAACGTCAACCTCAACGTCGCCGCCGGCGAGACCCACGTTCTGATGGGACCCAACGGCGCCGGCAAGTCCACCCTCGGCCACCTGGTCATGGGCGACCCCGTTTACACGGTCAACGACGGCCGCATCGTCTTTGACGGCCAGGACATCACTGAGCTCACCACCGACAAGCGCTCGCGCGCCGGCCTGTTCCTGAGCTTCCAGGCCCCGGTCGAGATTCCGGGCGTGCCGCTGTCGAGCTTTTTGCGCGCCAGCATCGCCGGCCGCCCCGGCCTGGAGATGAAGGGCAAGGAGTTCCGCCGTCGCGTCAAGGAGCTCGCGGCAGAGCTCAACATGGATACCGCCTACCTCAACCGCGAGCTGGGCGTGGGCTTCTCGGGCGGCGAGAAGAAGAAGGTCGAGATGCTCCAGCTCCTGTTGCTGCAGCCCAAGCTCGCCATCCTCGACGAGACCGACTCGGGCCTAGACGTCGACGCCCTGTCCACCGTCAGCCACGGCATGGACGCCTACCGCAAGAGCTGCGACGGCTCCATGCTCATCATCACGCACAACACGCGCATCTTGGAGCACCTGGATGTCGACCGCGTCCACGTTATGGTCAAGGGCCACATCGTGCGCGAGGACGACGCCTCGCTCATCCCCTGGATCGACAAGAACGGTTTTGAGACCTTCGAGCGCGAGGCCGCCGAGCAGCGCGCCCAGGCCGAGGCCGCCGCTGCCGAGCAGCAGGCGTAAAGGGGCGACGCAATGACCAAGAACCGCACCGAGGTCGCGGACATCGACCGCAGCCTCTACGACTTCACCTATGGCGAGGAGGGATTCGAGCGCCTCGACGCCGGCATCACGCCCGACATCGTGCGCGAGATTAGCGCCAAAAAGGACGAGCCGCAGTGGATGCTCGACTTGCGCTTAAAGTCCCTCGAGATCTTCAACCGTTTTCCCGACCCGACGTGGGGCCCCTCCATCGAGGGCCTGGACATGGACAACATCGTCACCTACGTCAAGCCCAACACCGACCAAAAGCACGACTGGGAGTCGGTGCCCGACGACATCAAGAATACCTTTGAGCGCCTGGGCATCCCCGAGGCCGAGCGCAGCTACCTGGCGGGCGTCGGCGCGCAGTACGACTCCGAGCTCGTCTACCACAACATGCAGGACACCGCGTCCAAGATGGGCATCGTCTACTCCGGTATTGAGGAAGCCTTGCACGATCCGCAGTGGGAACCGCTCATCCACGAGAAGTTTATGACGCTCATCCCGCCCACCGACCACAAGTTTGCGGCCCTGCACGGCGCCGTATGGTCGGGCGGTTCTTTTGTCTACGTGCCCAAGGGCACCAAGCTCGATTTCCCGCTGCAGAGCTACTTCCGCCTTAACGCCAAGGGCGCCGGCCAGTTTGAGCACACGCTTATCATCGTCGAGGACGACGCCGACCTGCACTTTATCGAGGGCTGCTCCGCGCCCAAGTACAACGTGGCCAACCTCCACGCCGGCGCCGTCGAGCTCTTTGTGGGCAAGCGCGCGCACCTGCGCTACTCGACCATCGAGAACTGGTCCAAGAACATGTACAACCTCAACACCAAGCGTGCGCGCGTGGACGAGGACGGAGACATCGAATGGATCAGCGGCTCCTTCGGCAGCCACGTGGGCTACCTCTACCCCATGAGCGTGCTCAACGGCCGCCGCGCCTGCTCGAGCTTTACCGGCATCACCTTTGCCGGCGCCGGGCAGAACCTCGACACCGGCTGCAAGGTCGTGCTCAACGCGCCTGAGACCTCGGCAACCGTCGAGACCAAGGGCATCTCCAAGAGCGGCGGCATCCAGACCTTCCGAAGCTCC
>CAVALS010000192.1:0-4457 GCA_963589385.1 Bacteroidaceae bacterium | reverse complement strand
ATGAAAGGAGACCAGTTAGATGCGCGTTTCTTACGACTGGCTCAAGACCATGATCGATATTCCGGAGGATCCCAAGACCCTTTCGGACGAATATATCCGTACCGGCACCGAGGTCGAGGCGATCGACACCGTGGGCGAGTCCTTCGACCACGTGGTGACCGCTAAGGTGCTCACCAAGACCCCGCACCCCGATAGCGACCACATGTATGTGTGCTCGGTCGACGTGGGTGACAAGAACCTCGACGCCGACGGCAACCCCGCTCCGCTGCAGATCGTCTGCGGCGCGCAGAACTTCGAGGCCGGCGACCACATCGTCACGGCCATGATCGGCGCAGTTCTGCCCGGCGACGTCAAGATCAAGAAGAGCAAGCTTCGCGGCGTCGTGTCCATGGGCATGAACTGCTCCGCGCGCGAGCTCGGTCTGGGCGGCGACCACTCCGGCATTATGATCCTGCCCGAGGATACGCCCTGCGGCATGCCGTTTGCCGAGTATGTGGGCTCGAGCGACACCGTGCTCGACTGCGAGATTACGCCCAACCGCCCCGACTGCCTGTCCATGATCGGCATGGCCCGCGAGACCGGCGCCATCTTCGACCGCGATTTCCACGTTGAGCTGCCCGCCATCAAGGCCGAGACCGGCCGCGCGACCGACGACGAGCTTTCCGTCGAGATTGCCGACGAGGGCCTGTGCGACCGCTACGTTGCCCGCATCGTGCGCAACGTCAAGGTCGGCCCGTCGCCCGACTGGATGGTCAAGCGCCTTAACGCCCTGGGCGTGCGCCCGCACAACAACATCGTCGACATCACCAACTATGTGATGATGCTCACCGGTCAGCCGCTGCACGCCTTTGACCTGGACACCTTTGCCGCGCGCGATGGCCACCGTCGTGTGGTGGTTCGCGCCGCCCAGCAGGACGAGAAGTTCACGACGCTCGACGGCGAGGAGCGCGTGCTCGACGCCGGCATGGGCCTCATCACCGACGGCGAGCGTCCCGTGGCGCTGGCCGGTGTCATGGGCGGCATGGATTCCGAGATCGAGGACGATACCGTTGACGTGATGGTCGAGAGCGCCTGCTTCAACGCCGGCCGCACCTCGCACACCAGCCGTGACCTATCGCTGATCTCCGACGCCTCCATCCGCTTTGAGCGCCAGGTCGACGAGACCGGCTGCGTGGACGTCGCCAATGTGACGTGCGCGCTCATCGAGGAGATCGCCGGCGGCGAGGTCGCCCCCGGCTATGTGGACGTGTTCCCCGCGCCCAAGACCATCGACAGCATTAAGCTGCGTTTGGCCCGCGTGCACGCCATCTGCGGCGCCGACATCGAGCCCGACTTTATCGAGCGCTCGCTTACCCGCCTGGGCTGCACCGTCGAGCGCGACGGTGAGGACTTTATGGTCACGCCGCCGAGCTTCCGTCCCGACCTGCCGCGCGAGATCGATCTGATCGAGGAGGTCCTGCGCCTATGGGGCATGGGTCGCGTCACGGCGACCATTCCGGCTGCCAAGAACCATATCGGCGGTCTGACGCGCGAGCAGAAGCTTACCCGCAAGGTCGGCGAGATCCTGCGCGCCTGCGGCCTCAACGAGACCACGACCTTTGGCTTTGCTGCCCCGGGCGACCTGGAGAAGATCGGCATGTCCACCGAAGGCCGCGGCTGCCCCGTGGTGCTCATGAACCCGTTGGTCGCCGAGCAGACCGAGATGCGCCGCTCGTTGCTGCCGGGCTTACTGCAGTCCGTTGCCTATAACGAGGCCCACGGCACGCCCAACGTGCACCTGTACGAGGTCGGCAGTCTGTTCCACGGTCGCGAGAATGCCAGCCTGCCCAAGGAGACCAAGTCCGTCGCGGGCGTGCTCTCGGGCCAGTGGAGCGAGCAGTCCTGGAACATGAAGTACCGCAAGCTGCGTTTCTTCTTTGGCAAGGGCATCGTCGAGGAGCTGCTCGCCCAGCTGCGCATTGAGAAGGTTCGCTTCCGTCCCGTCGAGGGCGAGAGCTATGCCTTCCTGCAGCCGGGTCGTGCTGCCGAGGTGCTCTCGGGCGGTACCGTGCTGGGCTGGGTCGGCGAGATTCACCCCGAGGCGCGCGAGGCCTGCGGCATCGATGAGGTCGTCGTTGCCTTTGAGCTCGATCTGGACAAGCTGATCAAGGGCGCCCGCAATCAGGAGAACTACCGCGAGTTCTCGCAGTACCCTGCCGTTGAGCACGACCTTGCTATCGTGGTCGACAACACTGTGACCTGCGAGGATCTTGAGCGTCGTATTACGAGTGCCGGCGGCAAACTGCTCGAGGGCGTGCGCCTGTTCGACGTCTACCGCGATCCGGTCCGCATCGGAGCGGGCAAGAAGTCCATGGCCTTCGCACTTACGTATCGCTCCGACGACCACACGCTCACCAGCGAAGAGGTCGAGAAGGCGCACCAGAAGATCGTCACCAAGGTGTGCAAGGGCGTAAACGGCGAGGTCCGCGGCTAGGGCTTGCGACCGAGGCATGGGCCGTCGGGCGACGGCATGACTGAGCTGCTGCCCGCCAGCGCTCCGCATCTGTGACATATGTATTGCAAAACGGCGTGTCGCTTTGTTGGCGGCGCGCCGGTTTGCTATGATAGCCGCCGGCGTGTTACGAATCAGTCGATGCGTAACACCGACAACGTGGTTCAAACGGCGCTGCAATTCCGCGCGCTGATAACCGGGAGGCGTATATGCACATTCCAGATAATTACCTATCCCCGCAGACCGATGCCGTTATGGCGGTGGCGATGGTGCCCGTATGGGTCCACTGCATCAAAAAGGTGCGCGCCACGCTCGATCGCGAGCATATGGCGTTCTTGGGCATTTGCGCCGCGTTCTCCTTCTTGCTCATGATGTTCAACGTGCCGCTGCCCGGCGGCACCACTGGTCACGCCGTTGGCGGCGCGCTCATCGCGTTGCTGCTGGGCCCCGAGGCTGCGGCTATCGCTGTCTCGGTCGCGCTGGCGCTGCAGGCGCTGCTGTTTGGAGACGGTGGCGTTCTGTCGTTTGGCGCCAACTGCTTTAACATGGCCTTTGTGCTGCCGTTTGTCGCTGCTATCGTGTTCCGTGCGCTCAACAGCCGTCTGCACGACAAGAGCTGGGGCACCTCAGTTTCTGCTATCGTAAGCGGCTGGGTCGGCCTGTGCCTGGCGGCCCTGTGCGCGGCAATCGAGTTTGGTATTCAGCCGATGCTCTTTACCAATGCTTCGGGCGCGCCGCTGTACTGCCCCTTCCCGCTGTCCGTGGCTATTCCGGCCATGTTGATCCCGCATATGCTGGTTGCCGGCGTGATCGAGGGCGTGGCGACGGCCGCGATCTACGGTTTCATTAAGAAGACGGCGCCGAGCATCATTGTCGGGCCCGAGGCCGTCGATGGCCAACTTGCTGCCGAGGGCGTTGCTGCCAAGAAGACCTCGCTGGTCCCCACGCTCATCCTGGTTGCCGTGCTTGTCGTAGCAACACCGCTGGGCCTGCTGGCCACGGGTGACGCCTGGGGTGAGTGGGACGCCGAGGGCGCCGCGACCGCCGTTCAGGAGGCTGGCGATGACAGCCTGCAGGCTTCGGTCGGTCTCGATACCCCGACCTTTGCCGATGCCCTGCCCACGGGCGATTATCTGCAGGCCTATTCCGAGGAGCAAGGCCTTGGCTTTGCCGGCCAGGCTGCCATGTATATCCTTTCCGGTGTGATTGGCGTGGCGGTGCTCACCATCGCATTCCGTCTGATCTCGCTGACGGTCAAGGAAAGCGGTGCTCATGGCAATAGCCGAGCTGCCTAGCTGGCTTGCGGTCGAGCAGCGTTACGAGCCCGCGGGGGCTCGGCATCGTGTGATGCAAAAGAACGTCCTGCACCTGGCGAGCCTGCTTGAGCGGGTTCGCCTGGGTGGAGGCGCGCACGAGGGCGGGTCGATGGTCGACCGCGCCCTTTCTTGCGTTTCGGCTCCGGTGCGCCTGGTGGGGATGTTCGTCTGCGTCCTATGCGTGTGTCTGACGCAGAGCCCGTTGTACCTCATGTTGATGGCGGCTATCGCGCTGGCGCTCGTTGCCGTGCGCCCCGTACGCGGGCTGCGGGCAACCTTTGCGCCGGCGCTTGGCGCTGCGGGGCTCGCAGTGGTTCTGGCGCTGCCTGCCCTGCTGCTGGGCGCTTCCGCTACGGGCGCCATGCTCAAAATTGCGCTTAAGACGTTCATTAACGTGTCGCTCGTGCTGGGCGTTTCGTGGACACTCACCTGGAGCCGCATGTCGGCGGCGCTCAAGATGCTGCATCTACCCGACGAAGTTATCTTTACGTTTGATATGGCGCTCAAGCACATCGAGGTGCTGGGTCGTACGGCGCACAATCTGTGCGAATCGGTCATGCTGCGCAGTGTTGGCCGTGCGCCTGAGGGATTTTCACGTACCGATTCGATCGCGGGTATCATGGGCATGACCTTTATCAAGGCGATGGAAT
>CAVALS010000191.1:0-4465 GCA_963589385.1 Bacteroidaceae bacterium | reverse complement strand
CAGTACAACGCGTTCGATTGGCAGGTGTCGTGATGGCGTTCGAGACGTTTGCCGTTCACGCGGCCTGCATCCGCGGCGTCGAGGCGATTCCCGTCACGGTCGAGGTCTCGCTTGCCGGCGGCGTTCCGGGCATCCAGATGCTCGGCATACCGAGTATGGAGGTGATGGAGTCGCGCGGTCGTATTCGCTGCGCGATGCGCTCCGCCGGGTTCGAGATCCCGCGCTCGGGCATTACGGTCAATCTGGCGCCCGGCGATATCCGCAAGACCGGTAGCGGCTTTGATCTGCCCATCGCCATCGCGGTATTGGCGGCCGATGGGCAGATTCCCCGCGACAACCTCGATCGTTGTCTTATCGCTGGTGAGCTTGGCTTGGACGGTACGGTGCTTCCTGTCAAGGGCGAGGTGGCGTTTCAGTTATTGGCGCGTGATTTGGGGCTGTCCTTTATCGCCGGCAGGTCAGACCAGCATGTGCCACTCGCGGGAGTGGATTGCGGATTCATCGATCATTTGTCTCAGCTTGCTCATGGTATGGGCGATGCCGCGCGGCACTACTTGGATTCCGAGGGCGTCGAGGCAACCTTTGAGCCTGAGCTCGACTATGCCGACGTGCTGGGGCAGGAAGTCGCTAAACGCGGCATGGCGCTTGCGGCGGCAGGAGAACTCGGCTTGCTCATGATCGGGTCTCCGGGATCGGGCAAGACGATGCTCGCACGCCGTATGACCGGCATCCTGCCCGAGCTTTCCGTTGAGGATCAGCAGGAGGCACTGTGCATCCATTCGGTTTTGGGTGAGAACATTGATGGCTTGTTGGCGGGGCACCGCCCCTTCCGCAGTCCCCACCACAGTATTTCGACCGCAGGCCTTATCGGCGGCGGGCGCCCGGTGCACCCGGGTGAGATCAGCCTTGCTCATGGCGGCGTGCTCTTTTTGGACGAGCTTGCCGAGTTTCCCACTGGCGTGCTGCAGACGCTGCGTCAGCCCATCGAGCGCGGCTACGTGAGGATCGTACGCGTCGACGGGGCTTTTACCTTCCCGTCGCGCTTTCAGCTGCTGGCTGCGAGCAATCCCTGCCCCTGCGGCTTTTTGGGCGATCGCGAGGTGCCGTGTCGCTGCTCGGCGGCGATGGTCGAGCGCTATCGGTCTAAACTGCGCGGTCCTTTGGCCGACCGTATCGACATGATGATCGATGTGACCCGTCCCGACCCTCAAGTGATTATCGAGGGTGCGGAGGGCATGTCGTCGGCCGAGTTACGTGACTACGTTGTGCGCGGTCGCGCCTTTCGCGCTTGGCGCGAATCCCGCATGGACGATGCGGGGGCCGAGGATGACGAGACGCGGTCTATTGACGGCGTCGTTTCGACCTTTGAGCTTGATGATGCTGCCGAGAAATGCGTACTCGGCCTGTCCAAACGCACGCATCTCACAGGGCGTGGCATCGTGCGCCTTGTTCGCATTGCGCGCACGATCGCAGATGTCGCCGAGAGCGAGCAGGTGACGCAGGACCACGTGCTCGAGGCGGCGATGTACCAGGGAAGGAGGGACCAATGATGGCTGAGGGGACCTTCGAGCTGCATCCAGGTGACGCGTTGTATCCCGAGACCGTTTTGGAGCTTTCTGATGTACCTCAGACGCTCTATGTGCGCGGCAACCCCGAGGCGCTTTCGACGCCCGCGCTATCCATCATCGGTGCGCGAAAGGCCTCGCCGTATGGTCTTGCCGTGGCAGAGCTTGCGGCGAAGGTGGCGGTTGAGGCGGGAGTGACGGTAGTTTCGGGCGGTGCGGTCGGTTGTGACCAGGCCTCGGGTTGGGCTGCGGTCAACGCCGGCGGCAAACACGTCGTGGTGCTGGGGACGGGCGCCGACGTGGTCTACCCGCGTTCGAGCGCGGGGCTTATTACGCGCACGCTCGATACGGGTGGCGCGGTCGTGTCGATCTCTCCGTGGGGCATGGGTCCGCGCAAGTTTGCCTTTCCGCGCCGCAATCGCGTAATCGCGGCCCTGTCGCAAGCCCTCTTTGTATCCGAGGCGGGTATGCCTTCTGGGACGTTTTCCACAGCCGAGGCTGCTATGGATTTGGGGCGCGAACTTCTTGCCGTGCCGGGGTCGATCCTATCGCCCGAGTCGCGTGGCACGAATTACCTCATTGCGAACGGTGCCTGCTGCATTGTCGACGAGGAATCTATCGAGATGGCTATCTCACGCATCTACGGAACCCTGCGCTACTCGCGCCCCGATGCTCCCGGCATTGCCGACCTGGATCCAATGCAGCAGACCGTGATGCATGCGCTCATCGCCTCTCCGCTCAAGGTCGACGACATCGCGGCGCTCGTCTCGCTCGATGCTGTCGGCGTACTCAAACTCTTGGGTTCGCTTGAACTCGAGGGTCTTATCGAGCGCATGATGGATGGAAGGTATGCGCCCTCCAAGTTTGCCCTTCACGCCCAGACACCCTTCGGTCACAATGGAAAACGTGTCAATTAGAAAGGTGTTTGCAGATGCAGTTCGATCAGGTGACAGTTATCGGTGGCGGTCTGGCGGGTTCGGAGTGCGCGATCCAGCTGGCAGATCGCGGTTTTGCCGTAAAGCTGTGCGAGATGCGCCCCCAGGTGAGCTCCCCGGCTCACCATACCGATCACCTGGCAGAGCTCGTCTGCTCGAATTCGTTTAAGTCGACCCGTCCGGATTCCGCGGCTGGTTTGCTGAAGGCCGAGCTTGAGCGCATGGGTTCAGTCCTGCTCGATTGCGCCCATCGCGCGGCTGTTCCCGCCGGCGGTGCCCTGGCGGTCGACCGCGTCAAGTTTTCCGAGCTTGTCGAGGCCGAGGTTGCCGCTCGTCCCAATATCGAGGTCGTGCACGGCGAGGTCACGCAGATTCCCGAGGGTCACGTGGTCATTGCCGCGGGCCCGCTGTGTTCACCGGCGCTGAGCGAAGAGGTTATGAAGCTCGTCGGTGGCGATGCCCTGGCATTCTTTGATGCGGCGGCGCCGATCGTCGATGCCTCCACGCTCGATATGGACGTGCTGTTCTCGCAGTCGCGCTACGAGGAGCAGGGGGGCGGCGACTATCTCAACGCTCCGCTCAATAAGGAGGAGTACGAGGCCTTTATCGAGGCGCTTACCACGGCCGACCGCGTGGTGCTCAAAGACTTTGAGGGCGGCGATCTGTTCCAGGCTTGCCAGCCTGCCGAGGAAGTTGCGCGCACCGGCAAGGACGCCATTCGCTTTGGCGCCATGAAGCCCGTCGGCCTCACCGACCCGCGTACCGGACGTCGCCCCTGGGCGGCGATTCAGCTGCGTGCCGAGAACAAGGAGAAGACCGCCTATAACCTGGTGGGCTTCCAGACCAACTTGACCTTTGGCGAGCAGAAGCGCGTCTTCCATATGGTGCCGGGCTTGGAGAACGCTGAGTTCTTCCGCTACGGTGTCATGCACCGCAATACCTTTGTCGACGCCCCGCATGTGCTCGATGGCACCTTTGCCGTGCCCGGTACCGGTGTGCGCCTGGCCGGTCAGATCACCGGCACCGAGGGGTACATGGAAGCCGTGGCGACAGGTCTGCTCGCGGCGCTCAACACCTATGCAGAGGCTATCGGCGCCGATTCCGTCGAGTTGCCCCACGTGGGCGCCCTGGGTGCGCTCGTGGGCTATGCGACCGATCCTGCCACCGTGGGCTATCAGCCCATGCATGTTAATTTTGGCCTGGTGCCGCCGCTCGAGGACGGTAAGCGCCGCAGCAAGCGCGACCGCTATCAGGCCTATGCGGACCGTGCGCTCGAGGCCCTCGATGCCTACTTGGCCACGCGTTCCGACTTGTTTGGAGGCGACCGGTCATAGCTTTTGACCTGTACGACACCGTCGACTCTTTTATCGCCTATATCGCACGCGTTGAGGGGCTTTCTCCCAACACGGTGACGGCCTATGGCTCGAGACTGGAGCGCTTTGCTGCCTGGTGCGAGCGCGAGGATATTGATGCTTTCGCTGCCGACGTGCGCACCATTCGTCGCTATCTTGCTGAGCTTTCGCGTGAGCAGGTGGCTCCCCGAACGCTTGCGGCGCACCTGTCGGCTATCCGATCTCTCTATCGCTGGATGGCTGCCGAGGGGATTGTCGAGGGCGATGCGGTCTCGGCGATCGCATCGCCCAAGCTGCCGCGTGACCTGCCGGGCGTCCTTACGACCCAGCAGGTTGAGGCGCTGCTCAAGACGCCTGATACCTCGACGCCCGCGGGACTGCGCGATGCGGCGATGCTTGAGTTGCTCTATGCCTCCGGTGCGCGAATCTCGGAGCTCGCGGCGCTCAACGTGGAGTCTATTGGTTGGTCCGAGCGCACGCTGCGCCTGTGGGGCAAGGGAAGCAAGGAGCGCATCGTTCCTCTGTATCGTCGTGCGCTCGATGTGACGCGTCTCTATATTGAAGAGGGGAGGCCGGAGTTGCTCGCTCCGCAGAGCGAAATATTCTCCCCTTC
>CAVALS010000190.1:0-4478 GCA_963589385.1 Bacteroidaceae bacterium | reverse complement strand
GCGCCGGAGTAGTGGAACTCACATGCCTGGCCAATAACGATGGGGCCCGAGCCAATGACGAGGATACGCTTGATGTCAGTACGTTTCGGCATGTTAGTTCTCCTCGGTCTCGGTCGCGGCGGTCTCGGCGAAATTCCAGCCAGCCAGGCGGTCCTTCGCGGTATCGATGTCCAGGTAGTTCTCCTCGCCGTCCATGAGTCGCGTAAAGGCGGTAAAGAGATAGTGGGCATCGGTGGGGCCAGGCGAAGCCTCGGGGTGGTACTGGACCGAGAAGCACGGGGCGTCGAGCAGTTGGATGCCCTCGGCGGTGCCGTCGTTGAGGTTCACATGTGTTAGGCGAATGCGGCCAAAGCGCTCGTTCATCACGACCGGCGCGATTCCGCGGCGCACCCAGACGCGCAGATCTCCATCGGCCGCATGCTCGGTCTCGCCGCCGGAAAGCTCGGGGACAAGCTTGCCCAAGCTGGGGAACAGCAGGCCAAAGCCATGGTTTTGCGCGGTGATCTCCACGCGACGGCTTACCAGGTTCATGACCGGCTGGTTGCCACCGCGGTGACCAAACTTAAGCTTTTCCATCTGGGCACCGCAGGCCAGGCTGATCATCTGGTGACCAAGACAAATACCAAAGACCGGCACCTTGCCGATCAGCTGCTGCACCTGCTCGTAGGTCTCCACCACGGCGTCAGGGTCGCCGGGGCCGTTGGACAAAAAGACGCCATCGGGATTCATGTCGAGCACCTCACTCGCGGGCGTATCCCACGGCACGACAGTAAGGTCGCAGCCGGCGCGGACGAGGCCCTCCAGAATGCCGCGCTTCACACCGCAGTCGTAGGCGACCACTTTGTGACGGGCAGGAGCGGCAACCGCAAGTGCAAAGTCATGCGTGGCAGGCAGGTCGGCGGCCACAAACTCGTGAGGCGCGGGGCAACTTACGGTCTTCACCAGGTTCTCGCCTACCAGCGTGGGCGCTGCGGCCAGACGCTCGGCAAGCTCGTCGACGTCGAAGATCTCGGTCGAGATAATGCCCATCTTGGAACCATTGTCGCGCAGATGGCGCACCAGAGCGCGGGTGTCGACACCCTCGATAGCGACGATGCCGTGAGCGCGCAGGTACTCCGGCACGCTGACGGCCGAGCGCCAGTTAGAAGGCGTGGCGCACATGTCGCGAACGATCATGCCGCGCATAGCCGGAGCGCTCGTAGGGCGCACGTCGTCGCCGGGGAAGGCCGACTGGACGTCGGTCTCGTCGATACCGTAGTTACCGATCTGCGGATAGGTCATGGTTACGATTTGGCCGGCATAACTCGGGTCGGTCATGACCTCAAAGTAGCCCTCGAGCGAGGTGTTGAAGCAGACTTCGCCGGTCGCGGTGCCCGCGGCGCCGCATGCACGTCCATAAAAAATGGTCCCATCCTCAAGATACAGGATGCAGGGACCGCAGGTGCCCTTGCTGGTTTTGGTCAGCATACGCTGGCAAAGCTCGCTGGGCGCGAAGGTGCGGGCGGCAGCGCCCGCGGTATGGTTGTTCGCCATAATTCTCCTTCCCGGTCTCACAGGACCGGCTTAAAGGTGTGTAGTTAGGCCTCGCGGTATTGTAACCGCAAGCATGCCTCATGGCGTTAATTTCATCGAAATGTTTACGAAATGATAATTATGACTTTCTATGCATAATGATTTTTTAATCCCCGTCCCAGAAAAATCATCCCGCGTGGGCTTGTGGCTCACGCGGGATGATGGCCTCTTACTTTTTCTTGTCCTGTTCCAGCAGATCGGACGGTGAGCGATCGGGCTTGCCGCCGCGGAAAATCTCGCGGCCATGCAGACGATGTTCCAGGTCACGTTCGTCCTTTTCCTCGTCAATCTTGGTCTGGCTCACCACCGGGTCCTCAATCAACGACGACACCGAGTTCACCTGCTTCTGAATGCGCTCGGCGATGGTGTCATCCATACTCACGATGCGCATCTTCCAGTCGATATTCGTGGCGTTGGATGAGCTCTTGGTCCACACGAACGTCAGGATGGCGCTCTGGTGGCCCCGCGCGGGGAACATGCCAAAGAAGGAATCGTGCTGAATATTGCTATCCTCGTCGATATAGGCGTGAACGTTATACACCACGCGGTCGATCTTATCGTTGAGCAACGCGTTGGTCGCAAGCGCCGCGGCCTGAATCTGCCCGTTGGATAGCAGCTCGAGCTCGTTGGCAGACGATGTGTCCAACACCGTCACCTCGACCGTGCCCGTACGCTCATCGGCTTCATCGACGGTAAAGTCGAGCGGGAACTGCGTAAAGCCGTTGCCCCACTCAAGGCCGCCCTTCAGCGCCGTCGAAACGGTATCGACCGAAACGCTCTCGGACAGGTTGGCGGTGTTCAGACGACGCATCACGCCGTAGCCAATCTGCATGCCCACGATCAGCACCAAGATGCCGATAACCACGGCCATGGCAGTCTTCGTAATGGTATGGCTCACCTGCGAACCCGAAGGATCGTCCTCGGACAGCGGGTCAATATGTTTTGCCTGGCTCGCGCGGTCCTCGCTGCGCAGCTGCGCCAGCGCCGCTTTGTCACCGCGCTTGGCCGCAGCCTCCTTCTCACGCATGCGCTCGGTTCGCTTTTTGGCAAGCGTGGGATCCAAGACACCAGATGCATCGATTTCGGAGAATAACTCCGTCACTTCTTCCGGAGTCAAAGGGTTCTTGTCAGCCATAAACTTCCTGTCATATCAATCAGTCGAGCTCGTGCGCACGCGCACCTTCGAACTGCATTCGATAGTAACGGGCATAGGTGCCGCCACGGGCGAGAAGCTCCTCGTGCGTGCCACGCTCCACAACGCGACCATGCTCAACGGTCGCAATCTCGTCGGCATGCTTAATGGTCGAAAGACGGTGGGCGATGATAATCGTGGTGCGGCCGCGTGCCAGCTCTTCGAGTGACTCCTGCACCGCCTCCTCGCTCTCGTTATCCAAAGCACTCGTCGCCTCGTCCAGAATCAGGATCTTGGGGTTCTTGAGAAACACGCGCGCGATGGCAACGCGCTGCTTCTGTCCGCCCGAAAGACGGCTGCCGCGCTCGCCCACGACCGTGTCATAGCCCTGTGGAAGCGACTCGATAAAGGCATCGATGTTGGCGCGGCGGGCGGCCTCGGCGATCTCTCCTGCCGTAGCGCCCGGCCTGCCGTAGGCGATGTTCTCGCCGATCGTTCCATCGAACAGGTACACATCTTGCTGCACCAGGCCGATGGCACGACGCAGGCTCTGCTGCGTCACATCACGCACATCCTGGCCGTCGATGCTAATGGATCCGGCAGCCACGTCATAAAAGCGCGGCAGCAGCGAACAGGTTGTGGACTTGCCGCCGCCCGAAGGGCCAACCAAAGCGATGGTCTGCCCGGGCTTGATGGACAGGTCCATATGGTCGATAACGGGACGCTCGTCGGCATCGCCCTCGCCCAGCTCAACATCCTTGTAGTTAAAGCACACGTCGTGATACTCCACGGCGCCGGCAGTCACCTGCAGATCCGTAGCGCCCGGCTTGTCCTGGATATCCGGCGCGGTCGAGAGCACCTCGTCCATACGCTTAAAGCCGGCGATAGCCTTCTGATACGTTTCGGCTGAATTGACGAGTGTCTCGAGCGGCGTGCAAAACAACGAAATATAGAGTGCAAAGGTCGCCATATCGACCGCCTGCAGCTGGCCTTGGGCAACCAGCCAACCGCCCAGCAGCACCACGATTACGTATAGCACGCCCGAGAGCAGGCCATACGTCGCAGTGTAGACGCCCATGGCGTGATACATGTTCTCCTTGGACGAAAGATAGCGATTGTTGGAGGCGCGGAACTTGAAGCGTTCGGTCTCCTCATTGGCAAAGCTCTTGACCACGCGCATGCCCGCCAGCGAATCCTGCAGCTGTGCATTGATGCCGCTGATCTTTTTGCGGTTGTCGCTAAAGACCTCGCGCATGCGCATGTTCTGCCAAAACATGATGACCGCAAACGCTGCCGTCACCACGGCCATGGCGAGTGCCAGCACCGGGGCGATGGTAAAGAGGATCACAAACGAGCCGATGATCTCGATGCCGCAGATGATGATCCACTCGGGCACGTGGTGCGCCGCCTCGCAGATATCGAACAGGTCGTTGACCACGCGGCTCATCATGTCGCCCGAGCTGTTGCGGTCGAAGTACGCAAAGCTAAAGCGCTCGTACTGGTCGAACAGGTCCTCGCGCATCTTGGACTCCATGCGCGCGCCCATCACGTGACCCCAATAGCTCACAAAGTAGCGGCAAGCGCAGCGGACGGCATACATCAGCACCAAGCCGACCGCGATCATGCCGAGCGCCTGCATAATGGCAGCCTGACCCTGAGTAAACAGCCCACCGGTCAAATTGCGCAGGATAATGGGGAACGCCAGGTCAATGGCGGCAAGCACCAGAGCACAAACAGTATCAGCAACAAAAAGCCCCATCTGGGGCTTGTAATA
>CAVALS010000189.1:0-4496 GCA_963589385.1 Bacteroidaceae bacterium | reverse complement strand
CTTGGCAAGAATGAGAGTGACCCTGGAAGAGGCGGGCGAACCCCTTTGTCTTGAAACCTTCGATTTGGCCTGCGCGTGCGACAGAAACGATTACGAGACCATCGTTTCAGAAATTCTCGATGAGTTGATAGACACCGAAGACAGACAGTGTATCGACTGGATGTTCTCTCCGGTTAAACTCGACCGGGAAGAATCCTCGATGATCGAATCGGCCAAACTCGATAACAGCTCAAAAAGCTTAGAATCGCTTATTGAGCTTGTCGATAAAACCATTTTGACGTACAAGCGGCATCTGGATTACTTTGCATTACACGCCCATTGCAGAACAACGATCAAAAAAATCGATTGTTAAGCCAGAATCCGTGAGAAGGCTGGGCAGAAGCGAGCTGCTCTGGCTCGCTCAAAATCCCGAGCAGTTGTATGAGTCGAATCGTCGTACAGCCCTCCAGCATAATGGCAAATATTTTATGGCTTCGGGTATCCAAGCGGGTCGTCGTCATAAGTCATATGACAACTTGGAAAATAGGGCGTTATTGTCATTTACCAACGAAATCAACCGCATCATATCTAGGGCGATAACAGACGCCGAAACCAACCTGGAGCGCTTCTCGAGAATTCGCAGCAACCTCGAAAGAGTCAATATCAAAGGAGGCCTGCTGCCGACGCTGGTGCTCATAGACATATATCTCAAAAGAGAACTTCCGCTGATAGAAAAAGCCAAGGGAGCCCAAAGGGAGATAAGGGCTATCCGTGAGAGATTGATCAGATCGCTTCCTGGTGTTTTAGATGTGCATTATGCTCTGCCCAGGAGAACAAAGGTATTCCAAGAAGTCATTCCCTATGCAGACATCCACGCTGAGATGCGAAATTGGAACAATTATGGTCGTATAGACGTCTTGCGCGACACTCTTGCCTTACGTACTTGGCGTATCGACAAGCTCTACGAGTATTACGCCCTCTTCAAAATGCTCCAACAACTCAGGAATATAGGGTTTTCGCCTGATGGGGGAACCTCCGCGGCATTTAAGCAGGTCAGCTATTCGATTGAAGATACCGACACAGTTTTTCGAAATGACAAGCAAGTCGCGAATGTGTATTCCCTGATACGCGACACTGAAAGACTCACGCTGTATTACCAGCCAGTTTTTTACGGCGACCAACGCGAAGAGCACGGTATTACCCTCCATAGAACGACAGCAAGCCGAGTGCATCCCTATTGGACGCCTGATTACCTGATTGTTCATGAATGCGACGGTAAGATCTTCAATATAGTCATTGACGCAAAATTCAGGCCGAGGGCCTATGTGCACTGGAGCAATGCGCACCGAAGGGGAAACGAGAACAGAAGCGACCTTACCAATTCTGCATTTCTTGACTGCATCTTGAAATACAAAGTTGCGACATGTGGTTCTGCGGGTAGTCAAGTTGATGCGTTGTGGATACTCTACGGTCGCGAAACCGATAATTCGATTAGCACTTACCAATATTCAAACTGGGCACGACAATCTTTTAAAGGGATTCCAGACGGAATCGCCCCTCTATCTCCTGAGACGAGCTGTATTGCGGAGATGCTGGAGAAGATGGGCCTTGGCAATGCAAGCAATCGAGGGAGAGAGGAAGAATCAGCCAATCACCCTCCGTTGAACGAAAGAAGCCACCACGAAGCTAACGGCGTACTCGATTCAGGCAATCGTCGAAGGCAAGCTAATGACAAGAGCTCAACGAATGAATTCGCTCAAATCTTGAGCCTTGTTCGAGAGCTTGCATCTACGCTTTACGACCAAGACCTTCTCTTCAATGCAAAATATGCGCAGCGAAGCTTAGGGTTGTCTCACTCTATTTTGAAAAGAAAGCCCGCGTCGAATTACGAAGCGAAACTGTATTCATCGCAACTTGTGGAGATCGGTGATCTGAAGGGCCACCTTTATATTCGTTGGAGACCAAACAACGTGAACAAGTTAAAGCAGCTTCTTAAAAAGGCAAAATGAGGAGATGCGTTACCGATGCAAAGAGATGAGGAGATACCATTGCCAACTTTTTTGATTCCGTGACCCAGATTTGACCGCACGGCTCACCTTATTTTTGTGAGACTCAGTGTCAATAGGACAAACTGGAGCAAACTGGAGATACTTTTTGATCATTGGGTGGGAATAGTAAATTCCTTAGTTATGGGGGGCATAAATCGTTTAGGAGATAATGAGTGCTCCAATAAACCCGTGATTTGATATACTGGCTCCAATGTAGATTGGAGCCAGTATGCGTTTGTTCCCTAGAGAGAACTATCTGAAGAAAATCCGCGGCTTCTACCATGACGACGGGACGATCAAGGTCATCACCGGCGTCCGCCGCTGCGGCAAGTCCTGCCTCATGCAGTGCATCGCCGAAGAGCTGAGGGCGGAAGGCGTCGATGACGAGCACATCGTCTTTTTCGACCTTGACCGATACGGGTACCGATCCATCAAGACCCCGGAACAGCTCGAGGCCCTTGTCGAGCCCCTGCTCGCAATCTCGGGGACGAAGTACCTTTTCATCGACGAAGTTCAAAACGTCGATGGCTTCGAAGACGTGCTCAACGGGTTTCGCACCGAAGGCGGATTCTCCATCTTCATCACCGGGTCGAACTCCTACCTGCTCTCGGGCGAACTGGCCACGAAGCTAACCGGGCGCTACATCGAATTCGAGATGCAGACGCTGGACTTCGGCGAGTATTGCCAGATGAAGCGCTTCTTGGGACTACCCGTGAACCCGAACCCGGTCGCGGAGTTCGACGCCTACATCCTCGAGGGCGGTTTTCCGAAAGCGATGGATTACCCCCGGCTTGCCGATAAACGCGCCTACGTCGCCGCGGTAATTCAGGAGATCTTCGAGAAAGACATCCGCAGGCGCGTGAAGATCAAGAACGTCTCCGTGTTCAACCAGGTGCGCGACTACATCATCAACAACTTCGGCGCCACCACGTCGCTTGCGAACATCCAATCGGACCTCGAGAGCAAGCAGGGCGTGAAGGTCAAGCGTGAGACGCTCGCGCGATACCTCCAGATCCTCGAAGACGCGAAGATTGTCAGCAAGTGCGCCCGCTTCGACCTGAAGTCGCGAAAATCGCTGCGGGGCGAGCAGAAGTACTACCTGGCGGACCTGAGCTTCTACTTCGCCCTCAACACCGACAACCGCATCAATTACGGGCCCGTACTGGAGAACATCGTCTATCGCTACGCTCTCGCGCAGGGCTATAAGGTCAGCGTCGGACGCATCGGGAGGCTGGAATGCGACTTCATCCTCAGGAACCCCCAGATGGGCTATGCATACGTTCAGGTTGCCATGACCATCATGGCCGACCGGGCAACGGAGGAGCGCGAATACCGACCGTTCCAACAGATCAGGGACAACTACCCCAAGTACCTGCTTACGCGAAGCGACCCCATCCAGCAGCGCGATGGCATCATCCATGCCAACATTCCCGAGTTCATACAGGAAGAGAGGACATTCTAGGAGGGCAATGCCTCCTTTCGATACCCGCCTGCGTGCGGCTGTTCTTGAATGGATGTCTTTAGCCTTCATTTGCTTTTGTGCGCCTGCCGCATCGATTCACCACGCGCCCCCTGGCGACGACGGGGCTGATAGCAAGCAGACAATCTGATCAGCGAGGCCCCGCCGCCCGGAAGGCGCGCAACGTGCAAGAAAGGGCCCAGCGACGATTTCTTCGGGATGTCTCGATGCTAATCCCGGGTCGCGATTGGGAGACGCAACCGCTTCCGGGCGCACGCGCGCGTGCCGGCGTGGCGAGGGACCGCAGGCGTGATGTGTGGGCGACCAAGGCAATCAGAGGCAATTTGATGAAAAAGGTATATACTATTTTCATCAAAAAGGAGGAACGCTATGACAGAAGCAGAGGCCATCGCTGAGCGCATAGAGAGCTTCGGCGCCGGCAGGGCTTTCACAGCCGCCGACTTCTCCGACGTTGCAGGCCGACGCAATGCTGCCAACGCGCTCGGGCGCTTGCATGCAAAGGGGGGGATCGCCCGCGCCATCCGCGGCGTCTACTACGCGCCGGAGCGCAGCGCGCTCATGGGCACCGAGGTGCCGGCCAACGCCGACGAGGTCGTGCGCGCCGTCGCCCGTGCCAACAAGTGGATCGTCGCACCGTCCGGCGACGCGGCGCTCAATGCGCTGGGCCTCGACACGCAGGTGCCCGCGAAGCTCGTCTACGTCAGCAGCGGCCCGTACAAGCGCTACGAGTACGGGCCGTACGATATCGAGCTCCGGCACCGCGCCAACCGCGACCTGCTCGACTGCTCGCAGATCACCTGCACCATCGTGCAGGCCCTCAAGGCGCTCGGGCGCGAGAACGTGGGCGACGAGGAAATCAGAACGCTCGCGCGCAACCTCACGGAAGAGCAGGCCGGCGCGTTCCTGGAAGAGTCGGCGGGGCTCACCTCCTGGGTTGCCGACGCCGCGAAGAAGATATGGGAGGCGAAGCATGGACAGGATCGCTAGGG
>CAVALS010000188.1:0-4526 GCA_963589385.1 Bacteroidaceae bacterium | reverse complement strand
ACGTCGATCATAATGTCCGCCTCGACGGGCATGCCGTGCTTAAAGCCAAACGAGAACACGTGGACGTCCATGAGCTGCTGGTCGGACAGCTCGGAAAATGCCATACGTAGCTTGTTGCGCAGCGCAGAGGTGCGCAGACGGCTCGTGTCGATAATCATATCGGCTCGGTCGCGCACGCCCTGAAGCTGAAGGCGCTCGCGCTGAATGGCATCGGCCGTAGTCTCCCCCGGCTTGGCAATGGGATGACGGCGGCGATTTTCGCTGTAGCGACGAATCAGCACCTCGTCAGAAGCCTCCAGGAACACGATGTCGCAGCTCATCTCGCGCTCTTCGAGCGCGGCGACCGCATCGAGCAACTCGTCAAACAGTCCCTGGCTACGCAAATCGCAGGTGACGGCGAGATGCCTGCCCACGCCCGTATTGATGCCGACGAGCTCGGCAAGCTGGGCGATGAGACGTGGAGGCAGGTTATCGATGCAAAAATAGCCCATGTCCTCGAACACGTGCATGGCCTGCGTGCGGCCCGATCCGGACATTCCGGTGATGATGACGATATCGGGGATGCGCTCCGAGCGCTCCGCCGCATCCATGGCATCTCCCTTTTGCATGTGCTGCCTCCCGAAAACAAGCGCGGGACCCAGCAACCCGGATCCCGCGCGGTCAATTGCCTATATTGAGTATACCGCCCCGAGCGGATACGAGGCCTGTCTTACGCCTCAAGCGCAGCCTTGAACCAACTCGTAATACTCGTGGGGTGCGTGATGGCGGTGCCGACGACAACGGCCCAGGCGCCAGCATCGATCGCGGCGCGAGCCTCCTCGGGCGTATGCACGCGACCCTCGCAAATGATGGGAAGGCCGGGGAATTCCTCGGTCGCCTGACGCAGGAGCGGCAGATCGGGGCCATCGGCCATGGTGCAGTCGATGGCGGCGACGCCGTGAGAAAGCGTGGTGGATACCAGGTCAAAGCCCATATCAGCAGCACGGCGAATATCCTCGATGGTGGCACAATCCGCCATCAGGAGCACACCCTCCTCGTGCAGAGGACGGAAGGTATCCTCGACCGTCTTGCCATCGGGGCGCGGACGATCGGTGGCGTCGATCGCCACGATATCGGCACCGGCAGCAACGCAGGCGCGAGCGTGACGCAGCGTCGGCGTGATGTAAACGCCCTCGTGCCCATCCTTCCACAGACCGATGACGGGAACCTCACAGCGACCCTTAATGGCGGCAATGTCGGCAAGGCCCTGGCAGCGAATGGCGGCGGCGCCGCCGAGCTCGCAAGCGCGAGACATTTGAGCCATGGTCTCGGGCGTGCGAAGCGGCTCGCCCATATACGCCTGAACGCTCACGACGAGCTTGCCCTTCAGGGACTGGATCAAAGGATCAACGGTCATGTTCGACTCAACCTTTCTCAAAAACAGCCTTCTGAGACACCGCACCTTGACGTTCAAACCGTCGCTCGCGTACCGAAGTACGCTTCGCTCCTCTTTCACGTCAATCTGCGGCACCTCAGAAGGCGCACTTGGTAGCTATGTTTATTTCAACGACGCAAGAAGGTGTTCGGCGGCACCGATGAGCGGAGCATCGCCCTCCAGAGAACCGATGAGGATCGGCGTGTCCTGAAGCGGATCGAGCGCCTGGCTGGCATAGCCCTCGTGCACCGAATCCTTCCACGTCTGCGAACGCCAATCGGGACCTTGGTGAATCACGCCGCCCGAAAGCACGATGACCTCAGGGTCCAGGATATTAGCGAGCGAGCCCAAGCTGGCACCCAACGCAAAGCCGGCGTCATGGATGACCTCGGTCGCCTTTGCGTCGCCCGCACGGCACAGGTCGTTCACATCGCGACCGACCGAAGGACGGCTGGGGTCGACGCGGCCAAAACGCTCATCGTACATTCGACCAATGGAAGTGCCCGAAGCAACAGACTCAAGATGGCCAGAACGCCCGCAGGCGCAGGGAATGCCGGCGGCAGCCGAGCACTCGATGTGGCCCATATGACCGGCAGCACCGTGGAAGCCCTGCATCACGCGGCCGTTCTCGACATATGCGCCGCCGATGCCCGTACCGATGCCCAGACACAAGACGGAGAACTTGCCCTTGCCGACGCCCCAGTGGGCCTCGCCCAGAGCATGAGCCTGCACGTCGCCCACCACGGCAACGGGAAGACCAAGGTCCTCGCGCAGACGCGGCCCCAACTGAACGCCAGACCAGCCGGGCATGATCTCGTTGGCGTAGGCGATGGCGCCCGTCTTGGGGTCGACGACACCGGCGGCGCCAATACCGATACCGAGGACCTCGACATCGGGGTTCGCCTCGAGAGCAGCCTTGATGGACGCCTCGATGCGCTGGAAAACTGCCTCGCCGCCTTCTTGGGCCTCGGTGGGAACCTCGGCTTCAAAGACCGGATGGGGCACGCCGCCATCAGCCGGATACTCCATAATGGCAGTCGCAATCTTGGTGCCGCCGATATCGACGGAGCAAACGTACTTGTTCTCCATGTCGCTCTCCTTAGGAGATAAAAAACAACTACAGGAAATGAAGGCGGTGTTATCGCCGCAACTTAGTAAAGGTTTCCCAGGTGCCCGAGGTTGGGGTGAAAGTGGTCGGGCGTTGACCTAATGGGTCACGCCCGACCACTTGAGCCCCAAGATCGGGTGCCTGGGGAAGCTTTACAGGAGACCGTTGTCCTGGAGGACCTTCTTAATCGCCTCGACGTTCTCGCCGGTCATGGCCTTCACCGGGCGCGGCATGGTCGGGCTGTCGAAGATGCCCATGAGGTTCATAGCGGTCTTGAAGGCGCCGACGCCACCGGCATAGCCCTGGACGCCCGAGGTGACATCCCAAATGTGGGAGATCTCGTTGAGGCGATCCTGCTCGGCCTTGACGGTAGCCCAGTCGCCGGCCTGAGCGGCCTTCCACTGACGCACGTAGCCCTCGGGCTCAACGTTGGCGAGACCCGGGACGGAACCGTCAGCGCCACCGAGATAGGCGCCGTCGACAACAACCTCGTGACCGGTGAGGATGCTCATCGGATGGCCGTTCTTCTCGTTCTCCTGAACGAGGTAGCGGAACGAGATGTCATCACCCGAGGAATCCTTGACGCCAGCAAGGACGCCCTCGGCGCCGAGCTTGGCAAGGAGCTTCCAGGGGAGCTTGGTGTGAACGCAGACGGGAATGTCATAGGCAAAGATGGGCAGGTCGAGCTCCTCGTGCAGGATGCGGAAGTGCTCCTCGACCTCGGTCATACCCTGCAGGGCATAGAACGGGCAGGTGGCGACGAGGGCATCGGCGCCCAGCTCCTGGGCGACCTTGCCGTGCTCAATCATGCGCTCGGTCTCGGTATCGATGATGCCGACCAGAACAGGCACACGGTGGTCGACGATACGAACGGCCTCGGCGATAATCTGGCGACGGCGCTCATCGGTGGAGAAGACGACCTCGCCCGAAGACCCCAAGAAGAACAGACCATCGACTCCGGCATCGATCATGCGGTTGATGCTGCGCTCAAAGGAGGCAACGTCGAGCTGGTGGTCTTCGGTATCGGGAACAACGACGGGAGGGATAACGCCGGTGAATTTCTGAGTTGCCACAAGAATCTCCTTAGCTGTCTGGCGAGCGGCCCTATGCCGCTCACTCTTGTTGGCAGTGTCCAGGCCGTCTAGGCCAAAGAACACGGATAGAACGTTTGGTTAAAGAAGTCGACGACTTCGTTTTCGAACGCGTTAATACGCTCATGAGCGTATTTGGCATAGATGATATGCCTCCGGTCACACTCAAGACCGTTGAATACGGCAAACTGACCCTTGGGGTCGCTCACGGTATCCATGAGCGACGTGCCCATGAGCACCGATCCGCGCACCCGAGACGACAGAGCCTCGAGGCCACCGGGAATTGGATTGGCAACCGCCGTGCAGGCAAGTCCGCGCTCGTCCAGAGCAGAAACCGCCAGCGCAACACCGCCGCCAAGACCCTCGCCCCATGCAAAAATGCGATCGGGATCCATGCCATCAAGATTGCGCGCGACCTTCGCCAACGCGCAGCCCCAACGGACGCGCTTGACAAAAGCGGGCGAAGCAATCCCCCATTGCAGGTCGTCCGCACCAGCAACATCGTCATCCAGCGCGAGGACGGCATACCCCATGGCGGCAAATCTCGTCATGTGATGCCATCCACGCACGGGTCGATCGATGTCGTGAAACATCAGACAGAGCGGCACAAACTCGGATGCCCGGGCATGGCCTAAGGGCTCAATCAAACGACCGTGTACGACATACCCGCCGAGCTCAATGGAAACCTCGGAGTAGCGCGCGCACGGATTGGCGAAATCAATCGCCGTAACAGTCAGCCCGCAAACCTCAAGGTCCGAAGCGGCTGTCTCTAATTCGGAAACATCCGCCGAAGCATCGCCGTGCCAACCCCGGAAATCAGAGAGCCTTGACGAAACCGTTCCAGGCATCTCCGCGAGCCCGGGGACGATCAGCTCGTCGATATTGCTCTCGCACTTAGACATGAGCCTCCCCT
>CAVALS010000187.1:0-4565 GCA_963589385.1 Bacteroidaceae bacterium | reverse complement strand
AGTACTTGGAGACCGCCGTAAGCTCGGCTGCGCCCGGCGGCACCAAATCGCGCACCAGTTGCGGGCAAAACTCCGTAAACTTGACCTCCATCACCAGCTTGCCGGGTTCTAGCACGGGCAGCGCGGGCAGCGTCGCATCAAAGATGTCGAAGCTACCCACCGCGGCACGCACGTTCATGTCAAACGTGATGCGCACGGTGCCCTCGTCCATCACCCACGGCTCGCGCTCGTAGTCCACGATGGTCCGCGGGCGCATCATGTTGCAGATGCACTCGATGTAGAACTCGCGACAGAGCGGATAAGGGCTCCTCAGCAAAAAGTCGTAGTCGCCAGCCAGAATCTGCTCAAACTCACCGCGCGTAAGCGGCGCGTCCTCCTTGTAAATCCAGCTGCCGTACTTCTTTTTGCGCTCGAGCTTAATCACCTTGTCGCTGCCGTTATAAATGCGTACGCGATACTTTTTGCGCATGAGAATGCCGGCGTCTTTTTCCTCGTAGGCCGAGTTGCAGTAGTCGTCAAAGTACAGGCTGCGAATGGTGTAACCGCCCGCCCGCGCATGCTTGTCCAGCTTAAACACCGGCGCCATGCGACAGGCAAGCGCGGCGTGCTCGCCCTCGTTAATGAGATATTTGAGCTCGTGGCGGTAACGCTCCTGCGTGGCACGCACAGGCGGTGCCGCCAGGCACTCAAGCAGCGCGCTAGCCCTCCTCATACGTATCCTCCACGACCTTACCGCCGTCTTGCACGTAAAAACACTTCATGCCGTAGTGCTTGCCGTCGTCGGTCACATAGTAGTCAAACGCATCTTGCGTATAGCCGTCGGAGTTGGTGGCACGCACGCGCACAAAATACTGGCCGGCATCGGGCGCATCGCAGGTCACCTCGGGAAGCAGCACGTCCTCGGCCTTAAAGACCACGTCGCTTATGGCATAGTCGCGCGCAAGCTCAACGGTGTAGCGAATGTCGCGCGCCTCAAAATCGTAGGACGCATCCCAGTTAATGCGCAGCTTGCCGTTATCGATCTGCGGCACGCCGATGTAGAGCGGCATGGGCTTTTTAAAACTCTCGCGAAAGCTCTTGTAGTTCTCCTCGATCTCGGAGGGAATCGCCGCGGCGATCTGCTCATATTGGTCCTTGGTGACAGGCAGATTGTCGATATCGGGCGAAGCAAAGACCAGGGATTCAGTCACCTCGCGGTAGTGCTTGATCATCTTGGTCAGGCGAGTCTCGGTCAAATACGAGCGCAAGTCCTTGACGGCACGGTCGAGTTCGCTGCGGAATGACTTGCTGCGCAACGCGCGGTTAAACAGCACGTTGCCCCAGTAGTTGCTTGCGCCGCGCTCCCAGCTCGCGTAGTCCGAAAACCCGGTAAGAGAAAGCTCCAGCTTACGCAGCATACCGTCGTTATCCCAATCCAAAAAGTACCAGGTATTTGAGTTGAGAGGGCTGTACAGATAGCAGTTACGGTTCTGCGTATCGCAGTTGCCCGTCAGGATCTGAAACGCCAGCCAATAGACCAGGTTCTCGGTATCAAAGTAGGTGTCGAGCACGTCGTCGATCTTTTGCGATTCGTCGTTGAGCGCATCGAGCATCTCGATGAGCTTGGTGTGGTCCGAATCGCCCTTAATCTCGAGCATGCCCTCAAAGCTTGCCTGGCTGTAGTCGGGATCGTCGGCAAGCTTAATGGTGTCCTCGTAGCGATGGAAATCGAAGCTGTTCACCTTATACAGATGCCCGTTCTTATCCAAGCCGTGCACCTTAAGCGCCGTCTTGTTGAGCTGCTCCACCTGCGTAAACAGGCCGTAGTCCTCAAAGGTATCGTTGGACTTTTCGGTCTGGTCGCACACCCACAGATGCACAAACTGCGTGCGCAGGCCCATCATCTGGGGAATCCCGCGGATAAGATCGTAGGCCATCTTGTTGCGAAAACGCATACCCTCGCCCATGTGCTTGTTGAGCGCAATCGCGCGCTGTTGGCGCCAGGTACCCTTGCCCTTTTTGAGCTCCACCTTGTAATTCTTTTGCGAGTTCATGCTCGACGTCTGGCCGCGCACCTGCACGGTAGCATTGGGCGCTTCCTCGCCATAACCAACCTCGCCGGCCACCGGGCCGTCTTCGTCGCCCGCCTGCAAAAGCCCCATTACCTGATAGCGCGTCACGCCCATGTCGGCGTAGTCATACACCGAGTACGTATTGATCTCGGCCCAGCTATGATCGGTGTTCTCGGAGCTGTTACCGCGCGAGACCGTCAGGTACATGGTCACAATGCCCGAGTCGTCGTAGACCTCGTACAGCTCGTCCTTATCGCGAAGGTGCTTGGTCTCGCCCGAGGCCTCAGCCTTTTTAATCTTGTCCTGCTTTTTGACCTTTTTGGTCGAGGATTCGTCCTGAGACGAGCAGCCCGAAAGCAACAGCGCACCGGCAGCCGCCTCGATCAGGCAGCGGCGAGACATCAACTTATCGATCATCAGAACCTCCCCAATGTTTTTGGTACAGGCGAACCACCATACGTTCAAACGCACTGCGCGGCTCACCGCCCACGCGCTTGGCCTCGTAGCGTTGCTCAACACGGTCGAGCACCCGGCCAAGTTCGGTAAACCAGCCCGTCTTGTCAGTCGCCACCATGGGCTGCTGGCTCAGGATACGATACGGCAAGTTGGCGGTATAGGTATCGAGCCGCAGCAGCGCCACGATAAAAAACACCGCTGCACCCAACAAAAAGCCAAAGCCGTAAAACTGCTGCGGCAAGAGCAGAGAAACGGCATTCGCTAGCCCGGCCACACCAGCAAACAGCCCCGAGGCCAGCACGGCCCCCTTGTAGTCGGTAAAGTACAGCAAGATGAGCAACACCGTATTGCCCACGGCATACAGGCCATAGCCCACGCAAAGCGTGCGAAAATACCCGTGCATCAGGTTATTAAAGCCCAACGGTAGGGCCGAGAGCACCGTGGTCTCGAGCGAAATGACCGCCGCGGTCACAAACAACTGTTTGAGCGCACAAAACCGCAGTTCTCGGTTGAGCGTGGAGAGCATTTCCTCCTCGGCCACCACAATGTCGCCCACCACGCCACCGTCGTTGAACAGGCTGTAGTAGTCGCGGTAGCGCGGATAGAAATTGACCTCGACCGAGACTACAAAGTTGACGGACGTGACCAGGATTGTCAAAAACGCGATAAGCGCCGGCACATCGTGGTAGGGCGCACCATAAAACAAGCCCTTGACCTGCACGCCAATGGGACCGGCCCAAATTATCACCAAATGCGCAAAGAGGCCCAGGTTGGTGAACAGGCCCGTAAGCGCCAGCGGCATAAACTGATCGAGCCACTGCAAAAAGAGCCAGGGGCTGCGGTCGCTCTGAGGAAAATACCGGTATAGCAGCACCACGTCCCAGGCGAGCATAACGCCGTAGCCCAGAGCAATTGATGCCAACAGGCCCTCGACCGGCGGCAGCCCCAGCGCCAGCGCGGCCAGGGCGCACAGGCACGCCACGCCAATGGCGGCCGCAAAGCTGCACAGGATGCCGCGGTAGTCTTTGATGGCCGTGAGGTAACTCATGCCGTTCCAGTTGACGATCATAATGTTGAACAGCCACAGGCACAGCAGCCCCTGCAGCAGCGTGGCGCCCGAGAACAGCAAAAAGACGCCGTAGAGCACCGTGCCCGCAACGAGCATGATGGCGTTGGAGCCCCAAAACGAAGGCAGTATCTCATCCTCGCGCTCGGCAAACAACATATCGGCCAAAAAGCGCGTGACCGGCATGGAGAAAAAGCTCGTGAGCAAAAGCGAGGCCAGCAGTGTGTAGGTCACCATGCACACCAGCAGATCCTGGTTGGCACGCCCTACGCCCCACAGACCGCACAGCACCAAGATACCCACCTGGAGCAGCACGCCCAACAGCATGGGACCCGTGCACACAATGCCGGCGTAGCCGTAAGCGCGCATCGTGGCAAAAAGGCCCTTGCGCCTAAACAGGCGCTTAAGCTCAAAACCGATTCCGGCCACCGGCTACTCCCCCTCTCTGGGCAGGTCAAACGCACGCGCCGTCTCGTCGTACAGCGCGCGATAGTTGGCGAGCATCTGCTCGTGCAAAAAGTACGTGGCAACGCGACGCTGCCCGCGCTCCCCCATCTCAATGCGACGGGCGCGGCTCACGCACATGCGCTCCATGGCATCGGCCAAGCCCTTGCGATACATGGGCGGCGTCACAAAACCCGCCACGCCAAAGTCGTCGCCCGGGGCGCCTTCGAGCAACTCGCGGCAGCAGCCCACCTCGGTCGTCACGCAGGGACGGCGCGCTGCAAGCGACTCCAGCACGCTGAGCGGCTGGCCCTCGGAGATGCTCGTCAAAATGGTAAAGTCGAGCTTTTCCATGTACTCGACCACGTTGACGCGGCCGGTAAAGATCAAGTCACGCACGCCCAATGTCTCCACTAGCGCATGGCACTCGGCGCCATATTCCTCGTCGTCCACGCCGCCCATAATGTGCAGGCGCACGTGCGGCAGGCGCTCGTGCAGCTCAAAGAAGGCATAGATCATGGTCTTGACGTCCTTGATGGGCGCCAGAC
>CAVALS010000186.1:0-4620 GCA_963589385.1 Bacteroidaceae bacterium | reverse complement strand
GTCGTTCATCCAGTTTGAATAGTTCATTTGGAAAATTGCCTTCGAACCGGGAATCACACGAGGATGAATTCTGCTGACTGCATAAGGTTGAAGCAGCGTGTGGTTTTGAACATGATGAACTATGTCGCTCCACCTGCTTGCTAAACCGTAGGCGAGCCGCTCATACGTGAAGGGTGTCGGTATTCCAAATTCTCTATACTGGCCATTGCACCGTATGTAATTAAACCTAATCCAATCTGAGCGCGAATTGTTGCTGATCGTTTTGCGCTTATTGCAGTATGAAACAAATTTTTCAGCTGTAAAAATCGGAGGCAATTTGTCGGCAAACCATCCGTTGAGCATTAGCCCGTTATACACAGCTTCTTCCGATAACTCTCGCCAGTATGCCCAGTAAGGTTTGAAAGGCGCATATAACTTGTCATAGGAGTGAGGTTCCATAATTGACCTTTGAATAGCTCGTATATCATCAACAGTGTAATCAAATAATTTCGCTAGGAACAAAGCATTGTATTTTTGATTGAGCAGTATTTGTTCACATAATACAGCGAGCTTGTCTCTCAAGAACGTTGATAGGCAAACTCGCTGTTTTAGATCATTATGGGTCAAGCAGGCGCAGAACGGGAATTCATCTTTAGGGCGAACGTGCCCGCGCCCGACTTCCGCTGCCTTGCTTAGACGAGACTGCGTACTATACGTATGACCTCGCCTTTGACAAAATCCTTGCAGATTTGCTTAGTCTTGATGATTAATTTCGATGGATGCGTCTGTTGGCATTAGTTTACTTTAATTCGTCTCGTTCATAAGCCGGTTGCAGATGTAGATCAGCTTTTCGCTCTTGAGGAGTTGATTAAAAACACGGTCGAGATCTTCATCGTCTTGTATTGTGACGTTGCACGGCTCGGCCTCTTTGAACTTATAACGGTCGTATATCTTTGCAAGATCGTTGTATACGCCTCGGTCGACAGTCATGATGACAGGATACGATGGATTAAATTCGATGGTGAATAGCCTGAATCGGTAACCATCAGAACGAATCTCGAAGCAATAGTCATTTTTCTTGTACAGGTCACCGGCATCTTTGAGATCGGAATCGGGGGTAGAAAGGAGAGTGCTTCCTGAGATAATGCTTGAAACTGCTGTGGATGCACTTTCGGCCAAATCAAGCGCTGGGACAAGAGTCCTGTTAACATCGAAAGTCCGTGAAAACAACCCTTTAACCTTGCCTCCAGATGCTTCAGAAAGCATTTTGGTCTGCTTATTAAAATAAGGGATAATTCCGTCTGTTGTCTTTTGCTGAGGCTGAGAGAGAACATCTAACCACGGGTTTACACTGGAAGTCATAACAGCTCACCTAACTTAAATCGATATCAACCAACAGCGGCAAATGATCGCTTATCTTTCTGTTGGGACGAACTTTTGCAATCAAGTTCCTATCCCCTATCTTCTTTAGATAGCCATAGGAATTGATGCAATCCATCAATTCTGGACTTACCAGCGCTTGGTCATAACAGTTCCAAATAGGGTTAGTGCAATCCCCGGAATAGTAAAAGGAGCCGTAGTTTTCTAGCTCCTCCGATAGCCAATGTATAGTTGGGTTATACAGAAAGGGATATTCGTTTCCGCACCACGTTCTTCCCGTTTTATTCCTGACTATTCCTTTAAATAGCATCGCGTTAAAAGCGTTAGGGAGAAGTAGCTCCTTGTCATATGGATTTGCGTTTAAGTCGCCCATCACGATAGTCCTATTAATTGATAGCTCGTTTTCATACCCGTGAATCACGTCCATCATCTTACGAATATCTACTAGCCTTGGTTCTGGATCGGCTGAAGACATACGGTCAACTAGATGCGCAGCGGCAATAACGAAACAGAACTTGCCTATTTTTATCGGCAGCACGGTAAACCGAGATTCCTCAAAGCAATCAATAACTTCAATGGATTCCTGGGCAATGATTTTGACTTTGTCGCACCCACCATAACCCATTGGGCGATATCCAGAGCTCTTTAAGAGCTCATCTGAGAATTCAGTTCCAGAAAACTCACCAAAAGCAGCAATGCCGACCTCTTTCTCACGCATGCACGCGAGGGCAAGGTCGGCATTGTCTTTATTGTTTATGTTCCAAAAGAGCAGCTTCATAAAACAGCTCAGAGAAAACTACCGCGCCAGCACGTCCGCGATGCGCTCGCTCGCATGTCCGTCACCATAGGGGTTCGAAGCATGGCTCATGGCCTCGTACTCGGCCTGATCGGAGAGGAGGCGGCTGAACTCGCGGTAGATGACGTCCTCCTCGGTGCCGACGAGTTTCAGCGTGCCGGCGGCCACGCCCTCGGGGCGCTCGGTGGTGTCGCGCATGACGAGCACCGGCTTGCCCAGGCTCGGGGCCTCCTCCTGGATGCCGCCCGTGTCGGTGAGGATGAGGTGGCTCGCCGCCATGAAGTTGTGGAAGTCGAGTACCTCGAGCGGATCGATGATGTGCAGACGGTCGAAGCCGTCCAGCTCCTCGTGGGCGGCCTTTCGGACGAGCGGGTTCATGTGGATGGGGTAGATTGCCTTTGTGTCCGGATGCTCCTCCATCACGCGGCGGATAGCGCGGAACATGCGGTGCATGGGCTCGCCCAGGTTCTCGCGGCGGTGCGCCGTGATGAGGATGAGGCGGGAGCCCTCGGCCCACTCAAGCTCGGGGTGCGAGTATCCCTCGCGCACGGTGGTGCGCAGGGCGTCGATGCCCGTGTTGCCGGTGACCCAGATCCTGGACTCGGGCTTGCCCTCGCCCAGAAGGTTCTTCTTGCTGGCCTCCGTGGGGGCGAAGTAGAACTCGCTCACGATGTCGACCGCCTGGCGGTTGAACTCCTCGGGCCAGGGGCTGTAGATGTCGTGCGTGCGCAGGCCCGCCTCGACATGCCCAACGGGGATCTGCAGGTAGAAGCACGCGAGCGCCGCGGCGAAGCTAGTCGTGGTGTCCCCGTGGACCAGGACCACGTCGGGCCTCTCACCCTCGAGGACGGCCTTGAGCTTCAGCAGGACGTCGCACGTCACGCCGAACAGCGTCTGGCCCGGCTTCATGATCGCCAGGTCGTGGTCGGGATTTACGTCAAAGACGCGCAATACCTGGTCGAGCATCTCGCGGTGCTGGCCGGTCACGGTCACGACGGTCTCGAACTCATCCACGCGCGCCTTCAGCTCGTTGACGAGCGGGCACATCTTGATTGCCTCCGGGCGGGTGCCGAAGACGAGCATTACTTTCTTTTTAGACAAAATAAATTCCTCTCGAGTAATTATCTTTTGAACAGATAAAGCCCGGGCCAGTTCATTCGGGTTCGATTAACGAAGCCGTTTTCTCACATAGCTCCAAGCGGCCGTAGCGAAACCGTTGACCACAGAGCGATTAGCAAAATAAAAGACCGTCACAGCCGCCACAGCTAGCGGCAAGCTGGAAAGCCCGTAGGCGAAACCGACGAAGAACACCGCCAGCATCACCTCGCTAATAATCACCTTTGGCGACCCAACGTCCATGAAGTGTCCAAGGTAAGCCTCAGCGAAAATGCTGCGAGCGGCGATGGCGATAACCATCGCAACCGCCGTGGCGGTTATACTCGACGTCACAACAGCCACAAGCGACATCAGAACTAACGCGCCTACAAAGGATGCAACATTGATCCACATAAGCGCGCTCTCCTTGCGCATGGACTTTAGATAGGTGTTGACAAGAAGCTGCATCTTGCAATCGAAGAAGCAGACGGGAAGCATAATCGCGAGGTATCGCAGGCTGTCGGCGTATTGGGGCAGCCACCAGCTCAATACTGCACAAACGGGGAAATAAAAAACGTAGATAAGTGGAAGTATCGATACAAGAGAACCACGCATCAGCAGATACGCCCTGCCTTGGGACTGATGGCCCATCCTTCTAATGATGGGGAATATCACCATGGAAACCTGCGCCATAAACGTCAGCAGGAAGTTCACGAGCGATACTGAAAAGGAGAACAGTCCGAAAGCCTCAATTCCCCATTTGTAGTCAACGAGCATCCTGCATGAGCCGACCACAAGCGTACCTGCGTAATATGCGATAGTCACCTTGAGACCAGCAAGGCAGTCATCCCTGCAATCAAAAAGGGCGACGCGCAGTGAACCGAACTTACATTTAAAGACTTCGCGAAAATGAACGAAGCAATACGCCGTCGAGAGCGTTTGGGAAAACAGGTAACACAGCGCGTAAAGGAGAAAACCTTCAGGTCGCACAACGGTCAGACCTACAAGAAGTACCGCCCAAACCCCGCCCGAAAGCATGCTCGCCAAGGAGTAAACATTCGGAAGGTTGGCGGCACGCAATACGTAGAAGAGAAATGATGCAGGATTTACAATAAGTCCATCGGCAATGACGAGGAAAAGTACTGCGGAGCGTACCGTGGAGCCGCCGACCACCGCGATGACCGCCCAGGCGCCGAAAAGTGCAATAGCCTGAAACCCCGCGATGAGCGCAAACTGCGCCTTGACACGCGACCAGTCGATCTGGCCAACCCTAACGCCCCCGAGCCTGAGAAATATACCGTCGTGGATACCAAGCAATAGAAGCCCGACATAACCGACATACAGAGTGAAGAGCTGCCAATAAGCATAGT
>CAVALS010000185.1:0-4630 GCA_963589385.1 Bacteroidaceae bacterium | reverse complement strand
ACATGGTGATAAACGGCACATGGCACTTCCACTACATGCAGTATCGCGTAATGGATGCCACCGGAAAATACGTGCTTTGCGACTGCACGGGCTACCGCTTGGACGGCACCGTTACCGAGCCCGGCATGTATGTGGGCATTATCATCAACCGAAGCTTGGCAGATACGACCGATTCCGTGACCGGCTTGGGCGATATTCACGCCCTGGTCAACGCCATTGGCGAAATGCGTCGCGTGGCGCGCAAGGCTGGTTTGATCGCCATCAAAATCGACGATATCGCTCAGGTCAATGCCCGCTTTGGCTTTGATGCGGGCGACCGCGTTTTGGCAGAAAGCGCCGCCTGCCTCATGGAATGCTCGCGCGGCAAGGGTCGCCTGTTCCGCTCGACGGGACCGACGTTCGCGGCGCTTTTCGACGACTTTGATCCCGAAGAGACCGACGCGATCGCAGAAGAAATCGAGCGGTTCCTGGGTTCTCCCGTGCTCATCGGCTCGCTTGAATATCAGCCACCCATTCGTGTGGCGACACTTCATCTGGACGCTGTCGATCGACAGCCCGTTTCCATTTTGAACGAGCTCAAAGCGCGGCTTATAGAGGCGCCGCAAGTACCGGGCACCAAGCTGGACTAGCGTTGTGGGGCGCGATGTGAAACACAAGCCGTTTCACATCGCGCCCCACGCCATCTGCCCTCTCGTGCGATAATCCTCCGCAGAAGTCACCAACAGCAGAGGGAGTTTGTGATGAAGGTTCTTTTGGTCAATGGCAGTCCCAAGGCAAACGGCAACACCGCCCGCGCACTCGCCGAGGTCGCCGAGCAGCTCAATACCGAAGGCATTGATACCGAGGTGTTTCAGCTGGGCGCCAAGCCCATTCGCGACTGCATCGGCTGCGGTCAGTGCGGCAAACTTGGCGGTCGCTGTACCTTTGACGACGACGTGGTGAACGAGCTCATCGCTGCCGCCGAGCAGGCCGACGGTTTTGTCTTTGGCTCGCCCGTCTACTACGCGCACCCCAGCGGCCGCATCCTTTCGGCCCTCGATCGCGCCTTCTATGCAGGCGGGCATGCCTTTGAGCACAAACCCGGCGCCGCAGTCGCCGTCGCCCGTCGCGGCGGCACGTCGACCACCTTCGATGTGCTCAACAAGTACTTCACCATTAAGCAAATGCCCGTGGTTGCCTCCACCTACTGGAACAACGTGTTTGGCCGCGTGCCCGGCGACGCCGATGGGGATGCCGAGGGCCTTGCCACCATGCGAAACATCGGCAAAAACATGGCCTGGCTCCTGCGCTGCATCGAGGCAGGACAGGCCGCCGGTATCAACGCACCCGAGGCAGATCGCGCAACGACCAACTTCATCAGGTAGAACGGCGGAGCATGAATATCCAGATTTTTGGCACCAAAAAGTCCTTCGATACCAAGAAGGCCCAGCGTTATTTTAAGGAGCGCCGCATTAAGGTGCAGTTTATCGACCTTAAGGAAAAGGAGATGAGCAAAGGCGAGCTCACGAGCGTGATGCAGGCGGTCGGCGGCATCGACAAGCTGCTCAACCCCAAAGCCAAGGACGAGGAGACGCTCGCGCTCATTCAGCACCTCACCCCCAGTCAGCGCTTCGACAAGCTGCTCGAGAACCAGCAGGTCTTGGCCGAGCCCATCGTGCGTAACGGCAAAAAGGCCACCGTCGGCTATTGCCCCGACGTGTGGGGAGCCTGGGAGTAGCCTGTGTTATTTGCCGGCGCGTGGGTATAAGAGCAGGCGTTTGGCATAAGATTCAACTGTAAGCCAAGTCTAACAAAGGAGGGCACATGCCCAACAAACCCGTGAAGATCATCATGCTTACCGGATACCTCGGTGCCGGCAAGACCACGCTGCTCAACCACATCCTCGCTAACGACGGCGGCATCCGCGCCGCCGTGATCGTCAACGATATCGGCGAGATCAACGTCGACGCCAGCCTTATCGCCGACGGCGGCCTTTCCGAGACCGACGACCTCATCCCGCTCACCAACGGCTGCATCTGCTGCACGCTTTCGGACGACCTTGCCAACCAGCTGCAGGGCATCGCCGATTCGGGCGACTTCGATTACATCATCATCGAGGCCTCGGGCATTTGCGAGCCTATCCCCATCGCCTACACCATCTCGAGCTTCTGCGACGAGGCCAAGGTGGGCGGCGAGCCCAAGCTCGCGCTCGACAACATCGTGGCCGTGGTCGACTGCGCCCGCATGTACGACGAGTTCAACGGCGGTCGCGACCTGCTGGCTGAGGATATCGACGAGGACGACATCGAGAGCCTGCTCATCCAGCAGATCGAGTTTTGCTCCACGCTGATCCTCAACAAGACCGATACCGTGAGCCCTGAGCAAATCGCCGAGCTCAAGGCCATCGTGCGCAGCCTGCAGAAAGACGCCGTAATTGTCGAGGCCCAAAACGGCGAGGTCCCCATGGAGGAGCTGCTCGATACCGACCGCTTCGACTTTATGCGCGCCTACAACTCCGCCGCCTGGATCGAGGCCATGGAGCACCCCGAGGAGCACGACGACCCCGAGGTGCTCGAGTACGACATCGAGACCTTTGTGTACTCGCGCCGCAAGCCGTTTGACCTGCAGAAGTTCACCGATTTTGTTGAGCAGGAATGGCCCGACGAGGTCATTCGCGTCAAGGGTCCGCTGTGGCAGACCGGCGATCCGGACATGTGCTACATGTTTGAGCAGGCCGGCCACCAGATGCGCCTGATGGAGAACGGCTTGTTCGTTGACTCCGCGCCCGAGGGCGAGAAGCAGAAGATCATCGACGAGAACCCCGAGATCATGCAGATTTGGGACGACGAGACGGGCGACCGCATGACGAGCCTGTGCATCATCGGCCGTCACATGAACAAGGATGCGCTCATCGCCTCCCTTGATGCCTGCCTGACCGACTGGCACCGCGCCTAGGTTTATCCATGCGGGCATTGTTCCGCCTACGTAACCGCCAAACCACCACGAAGGTGCCCTTCGTGGTGGTTTTTCGTTCTAAGCCAAGGAGATTCATGTTCAACATTGTGCTGTATGCGCCCGAGATTCCGGCCAATACGGGCAATATCGGCCGTACCTGCGTGGTCACCGGCGCCCATCTGCATCTGGTGGAGCCGCTGGGCTTTTCGCTCGATGACAAGACGGTGCGTCGCGCCGGTCTGGGCTACTGGCAAAACTTGGACGTGACGACCTATGCCGGCTGGGAGGATTTCCTTGCGCGCAACGGCCTCTCCCCCGCCGACGAGCGCCTGCATCTGCTAACCAAAAAGGCACGCCGCACCTATGTGCAGAGTACCTACCGCGATGGAGACTACTTGGTCTTTGGCAGCGAGAGCTCGGGCATTCCCGAGCCACTGCTTGCCGCGGCGTCCGAGCGCTGCGAGCGCATCCCGATGCTGCGCGATTGTGACTCACTCGATAACGCCGAGGCCTGGGAAGCCCACGAGGAATCGCTGGGGCATACCCAGGACAGTCACGAGGCCATCCTTCGGCAGGATATCTGCGGCAACTTCGTCGACCCGGACGACTACCGCATCAGCGCTCTCAACCTCTCCAACAGCGCCGCCATCGTCCTCTACGAAGCCCTGCGCCAGACAGACTTTCCGGGAATGTGACAAAGGAACTGTCCCTTTGTCACATTCGGTTATAGATAGCGACCGGTGATGCTTGCGGAGCAGGCCGCGATGTCGCCCGGCGTGCCGGCGCAGACGATTTGCCCGCCGGCGTCGCCACCGCCCGGGCCCATGTCGATCACGTAATCGGCGTTACGGATAAGGTCGAGATCGTGTTCGATCACGATAACCGTAGCGCCCTTGGCAACAAGGCCGTCGAACACACTCAGCAACACCTGAACATCGAGCGGATGTAGGCCGATCGTAGGCTCGTCGAACACGAATACGGCATCGTCCTGCACGCGTCCCATCTCGCTCGCAAGCTTAAGACGCTGCGCCTCGCCGCCCGAAAGCGCCGGCGTGGGCTCACCGAGCGTGAGATAACCCAAGCCCAGGTCGTGCAAGGTCTGCAAGCGCGCCTGGACTTTCTTGAGTCCCAGTGTGGCGTCGATGGCCTCGTCCACACTCATGTCCATGAGCTGCGGCAACGTAAGCAGGCTCCCGTCCTTGCCCTCGCGATGGATACGCGAAGCCGTGTCTGCATAACGTGAGCCGCGACATGCCGGGCAGACAATCTCGACATCGGGCAAAAACTGCACGTCGAGCGATATCGATCCCGTGCCGTCGCACGTAGGGCACCGCAAGGCGCCAGTGTTGTAGCTAAAGGCACCCGCCTTGTAGCCGACTGCCTTGGCCTCGGGCGTGCGGGCGAAGGCGCGACGCAGCTCATCATGGATGTCGGCATAGGTCGCTACCGTCGAGCGCACGTTGGCGCCGATGGGCGTGGCATCAATCAGACTGGCACGGGCAATGCCTTCGGCATCGACCCAGCGCACATGGCTAGGCAGGCGCTCGCTGGCTGCCTGCGCCTTGAGCGCCGGGATGAGCGTCTCGAGCACCAACGTCGTCTTACCCGAACCCGAAACACCTGTAACCGCGACCAAGCGACCGCGCGGGATATCGACTTCGAGCGGCTTGACGGTATGGATGGCATCGGTTGCCAT
>CAVALS010000184.1:0-4661 GCA_963589385.1 Bacteroidaceae bacterium | reverse complement strand
TAGCCCGCGCCATACCGATTACGTGCGCAGGAGCATTCCCCTAACATGACGTCGCGCCGGTGTCGGGGAAATCACCGGGTTGACGCGCCGCTATAAACTAAGCAGCGAGAGCCATAGGCTCAAAAGAAGAGTTGTTGTCAATTCAATTTGACGGTACCCCTGTTTAACGAGGCGAGGAGACCTCGGCTTGCTTCCTCTCTCAGGGCTATCGTGTCGAAACCAGTCGCCCCCGAATGTCGGGAAAGTCTGGATGGCATTGGGCACGAGTACCCAACGGCCGTCGACTTTTCAAGGAACATACGGGGCGAGCCCCGCTTGTGAAGTGCTATGTTACCACGTTCTCAAGGAAGACAGCTGTTCTATGCACGAGCTGTGAAGACCCCAATGTGCGCTGTACTTCGCACTTTTGCTACCGATCGCGTCACGTATATTTTCGCCAAGCACAATTGACCCGTCGAAAGGACCGTTATGGATACCAAGCAGCAACTCGTCGATGCCCTCGCAGGCCTGGGCTCAACCATTACCGAAGCTATGGATGTCATCGAGGGCTTTGTCCCCTGCGGACATCCTGCCCTCGTGGTCACGGGCGCCCTCAACGCGCTCACCGACGGCGCCGATGAGGCCACACTCGCCGAGCACGTTGAAACCGTCCGCGGCTTCATCGACCACGTAAGCGAAAACCGCGGCGTCACCGCACATCACGACATCGAGCTTGGCGAGCTCACGGGTGCAAAGGCCGAACTCTTTGCCGAAATCAGCGCTATAGCCAACCTCACCAAAACCGCTGGTGTCAAGAACACCCAGGTCAACGAATGGCTCTACCGCAGCCTGGCAGCACTCGACAGCTCCGACGAAAAGGCAGCCGAGCAGCTCGCAGAAAGTCCCGCCATCAAGGCCGAGCTTTTGTAAATAGCAGACGCGGGTCCCTTGGCGCATCGTGTCCAAGAGGCCCGCAAACAGTTCGCGTCAACCGATAGCCGCGCCGCCACGTTCGGCCAAAGCCAGAATCGGCATCATTTGGCGCGGGGTCTTAGCTGCAAGATCGGCATGTTCGAGCAGCTTTCGATCGTTTGTCACCAAGTAATCTGCCCCAGCGCGTCTGCATGCCGCCAACACCAAGTTATCCTCGTAATCGTGATGAAGCGTTAGATACTTATCGGCCAACCACAAATCGGATGCGTCTGCGCCCACGGCGGTAGCGTTTTCGGTCATATTTCGAACAAACGCCAGCGCGGCCTCGCCTATCGCTCGTGCCGATGCTTCGTCGACCGAGCCTTTTTTAGCAATAACCCTGCGCTTGAGCTCGTGCTGGACAACATACAGTACATCCTTGGCGATATGCACCGGAAAGAGCAACGTTGCACCAGATTCCACAGCCCGTCCGATAAAAGCACGCGCAGCAAGCGTCTCGGCATGGTCAATGCAAAACGAATCAACCCACACATTGGCATCTACCATGATCGTAAGAGGGGCTCCGCTCACAGGATCATCCCCTTTTGGCGATAGCGCTCATCCATGGCTTCGGAATAGATTGTGTCCCAATCGCGATCGTCGGATACGGGCGACGTAGCGATGCCCAGGTCCGCGTAAAGCTGATCCGCCGCCGCCCATGATGCGGCGAACGGCGTATCGGGCGCGACGGTCTGCTGCCGGCCATCAACGGCAGACAGCACTTCCTCACACTGCCCGCCACCCTGTGCGACCTTGGCCACCACCTTTTTGATGAGCTCGGGCAGTGATCTGCCCGAAAGCCGCAGCGCCTCCTCGGCACGGTTTTTGACCTGGCGATCCACGCGAACATTCACCTGTGCCATGCTGCCAACGGTAGCCATCTCAACCTCACCTTCAGCATTTACTAGCATTGCTAGCACGAGCATATATCAGGGCTAACATATCGTCAAACAAAAGAAGGCCTGCACCCTGACGGCTGCGGTGCCGCCCGAATGCAGGCCATATACTCAATCGAAAACGCTAACGCAGGTACGCCTTTGCGTTGCCCAGGCTGTAGGCGATCGTTGAGCCGTTGTGCAGCAGTGACGATGTCTGCGGGGTAATCGCGCCGGTAATGCCCAGTGCCAAGAGCGCCGAGTTGGTGAGCATCACCTTGGAATATGAACTCGTCAGACGGTCGATAAGCCCCTGGCTCATGCGGCGCAGGCGCACGATCGCGGCAAGGTCCGTATCGGTCAGGATGATATCGGCGACCTCCTTTGCGATGTCGCTTCCGCCACCCATGGCCAGCCCCACATCGGCCAAACCGAGCGCCGGCGAATCGTTGACGCCGTCGCCCACCATGGCAACGTGGCGCCCCTCGCTCTTAATGCGCTCTACATACGCGTACTTGTCCTCGGGCAGGAGCTCGGCCTTAAACTCATCGACGCCCGCCTCGCGAGCAATGCGCTCGGCCGTGCGTTCCGAGTCGCCCGTGAGCATGACCACGTGCTTAACGCCCAACGCATGCAGGTCGGCGATGGCCTCACGGACCCCGGGCTTGAGCGGATCCTCGATGCCGAGCACGCCCACAACGATGCCGTCGACCGCCAGATACAGCGGCGACAGGCCCTGCATCTGGGACTCGATTTGCTCCTTGATGTCGGACTCGAGCTGCGCGCCCTCGTCCTCAAATACAAAGTGCGCAGAACCGATGATGGCGCGACGCCCTTCAATGGACGAAGCGATGCCGTGCGCCACAATATACTCGACCGCAGCGTGACGCTCGCGGTGCTCGAGCCCACGCTCGCGGGCGGCGTTGACCACAGCGCGCGCCACCGGATGCGGAAAATGCTCCTCCAAGCAGGCGGAAAGGCGCAGAACCTCGTCCTCGCTCCAGCCATCGGTGGTGAGCACGCAGGCAAGACGCGGCTGCGCCTCGGTAAGCGTGCCGGTCTTATCAAACACAATGGTGTCGGCCTTGGCAAACGACTCAAAGTACTTCGCGCCCTTGACCATGACGCCCATCTTGGCAGCATCGCTCATGGCAGTCATGACGGCGACGGAACCCGTGAGCTTGAGTGCGCACGAGTAGTCGACCATCAGCGCCGCTGAGGTCTTGATGAGGCTGCGGGTGGTAAGAGCGACAAGACCTGCAAGCAAGAAGTTCCACGGGACGATCTTGTTGGCAAGGTCCTCCATATGCGACTGGCCCTCGGACTTGAGCGAGTCGGCCGTCTGCACGAGCGAGACGATTGAGCGCAGTTTGGTTTGCGCCGTATTGGCGCGCACGCGCACCAAGATGCCGCCGTCTTCCACGACGGTACCGGCGAACACGTCGTCGCCCACGCTGCGCTCGACGGCCAGCGGCTCGCCGGTCAGGGTCGCCTGGTTGACCATAGCGCTCCCCTGCTCGACAACACCGTCGATGCAAATGGACATGCCAGTGCGCACGGCGACCAGATCGCCGGGCTCAAGCTCGGTAGCGGCAACGCTTACCTCGGTGTCACCGACCACTTTTTGCGCCTTATCGGGCACGTCGAGCAGCGAGTTGATGAGCTCGTTTTCGCTCATGGCGCGGGTGTAGTCCTCGAGCAGCTCGCCCACGTTGAGCAGGAACATCGTCTGGCCCGCGGTGTCGAAATCGCGTTTGACGAACGAAATGCCGATAGCCGAAGCGTCGAGCACGGGAACGGTCAGGCGCGGCTGCGCGAGCTCACGGAGGGCGGCGCGCAAAAAGGTCATGTAACCGGCCACGATAAACACCGCACGTAGGGGCGTGGGCAAAAACCAGCGGCGCGCGTAGTGGGCGCCGATAAGTGTGGCAAGATCCATAACGAGTTTGTGCCTGCGCGGCTCGAGTTGCATCACGTAACCCGACTTGGCATCGGCGATAGCTTGAGCATCGAGTGCACCCAGGGCATCGAGCACGGCCGTGCGACGCTGCTCGTCATATTCGAGCGCCATCTGGCCAATACGGCCGTAGACACACACCTTGTGCACGCCGTCGATGTCGCCGCTGAGCTTAAGAAGTGCATCGAGATCGCTCTCTGGCACAGGACCCGCCAATTGAAGACGGGTCCTGCCGGGGATCTCGCTAATAATCGAGAATCTCATTGTTTATGCCTGGAGTGCTACTCGGCTGCCTTGTCCGCAGCGGCCTCGCTCTGGGTGATGTAGGCAGCCTCGGCAACCATATCGTCGACCTCGGCCTTGGCCTGCTCGACCATGTCCTGGTAGCCGTTCTTGACGCGCATACCGCACGCAATGCCCTGCACGCAGGCGTTCTTTACCGGAGCGCTGGTGAGCAGCTTGATGCCGGCCGTACCAAGCAGAAAACCGCCACCGACAAGCAGGGTGTTAAACGTCGACTTCTTCATGTTGCTTCTCCTTTTTGCCGCACAAGCGCGGCATGGTGCCTTAGCACCCGAGTTCATTAGTTTGCTCGAGCACGCTTTTGAGACTAGTTTAGTCGAACTATTACGGTCAACCAAAGTTAACCTTTTGGAAACTATGGGGGTGAACTCAATGTGACAAAGGGACTGTCCCTTTGTCACATTCCTACAGCTGCCAGTCCGCCGCCTCCTTTTGCAGCGCAACCATGCGGGCGAATTCTCCACCTGCCGCCTTGAGCTGCGCCGGAGTGCCCTGCTCGGCAACCACGCCATCCTTGAGCACAACGATTTTGTCGGCATTTTCCACCGTACGCATACGGTGGGCAATAACGATAA
>CAVALS010000183.1:0-4783 GCA_963589385.1 Bacteroidaceae bacterium | reverse complement strand
GTGCGTCAGGAGCTCACCGAGTACGGCGTCATCCCCGAGGAGTGGGGCGGACAGAACATGTTCGTCAACATCTCTGCCAAGCAGAAGATCGGTATCGACGACCTTCTGGAGACCGTGCTGCTCCAGGCCGACGTGCTCGAGCTCAAGGCCAACCCGGACACCTTTGCCTCCGGCAACGTCCTCGAGGCCAAGCTTGACAAGGGCCGCGGCTCGGTTGCTACCGTGCTCGTGACCCGCGGTACCCTGCACGTGGGCGATACGCTGGTCGCCGGCCTTACCTACGGTCGCGTCCGCGCCATGCTCGACCCCAAGGGTCGCGCCGTCACCGAGGCCGGTCCCTCCGACGCCGTCGAGATCCTGGGCCTGCAGTCCGTGCCCAACGCCGGCGACGAGTTCCGCGTGTTTGAGGACGAGCGCGAGGCTCGCGCCCTTGCCGACGAGCGTTCGCTCAAGGCTCGTATCGAGGAGCAGAGCCGCGTCAAGCACGTCACGCTCGAGAACCTCTTCGAGACCATTGCCGACGCCGAGGTCAAGGAGCTCAACCTGATCATCAAGGCCGACGTCCAGGGTTCCATCGAGGCCCTTCAGGACTCGCTCGACAAGATGGATCAGTCCGAGGTTCGCATCAACACGATCCACTCCGCCGTTGGCGCCATCAACGAGACCGACGTCGTCCTGGCCGACGCCTCCAACGCCATCATCATCGGCTTTGGCGTCCGTCCCGACGGTAAGGCCCGCTCCGCCGCCGAGCGCGAGGGCGTCGAGATCCGTTGCTACGACGTCATCTATAAGTGCCTCGAGGAGCTCGACGCCGCCCGTATCGGCATGCTCAAGCCCACCGAGGTCGAGGTCGCCACGGGTACTGCGACTGTCCTGGACACCTTCAAGGTGCCCAAAGTCGGTATCGCCGCCGGTGTCCGCGTCGAAGAGGGCGAGATCGCCGCGACCGATTCCGTGCGCCTGGTGCGCGACGGTATCGTGGTCTTCAACGGCAAGATCGCCTCGATGCGCCACTACAAGGACGAGGCCAAGAGCCTCAAGAGCGGTTCCGAGGGCGGCATTGGCCTGGAGAACTTCCAGGACATCAAGCCCGGCGACCAGATCGAGGGTTACCGCATCGACCAGGTTGCCCGTACCGAGTAGGGGGGTAGCGCTATGAAGCAAACGCAGGCAACCCGCCGTCTGGGCGAGCAGCTTCGCGAGAAGCTTGGTTATATCCTGCTCTTTGAGGTTTCCGATCCGCGTCTCGACCTGGTTACTTTAACCGCGGTCGAGGTCGCGGTGGACCGTTCGTTCGCGCGCGTGTACGTGTCGTGCGATGCGAGTCGCTACGATGAGGTCATGGAGGCGCTCGCTAGCGCCAAGGGCCGTATTCGCAGCCTGTTGGCTCGCTCGCTCGATTGGCGTGTCACGCCCGAGCTCGATTTTCGCATCGATCGCTCGACCGATGAGGCCGAGCGCATCACGCGTGCGCTGGAAAACGTTCCCGCCACGCTTGCGATCGAAAAGGACGAGGACGGCTATCCGATAGCGGACGCCGTCCAGGAGGCAGCTTTAGATGACTAATTCCGCCGACCTCGCCTCGTGCGAGTCTGCAGATATTCAGCGACGCATCCTCGAGCTCATCGAGGGTGCGTCCTCCATTGCGATTTCGGGACACACTTCTCCCGATGGCGACGCCTTGGGCTCCGTGTTGGGTCTGGGCCTTTCGCTCATGAAGTTTTTCCCCAACAAGGACATTGCGCTGCTGCTGGCAGACGATGACCCGGTTCCGCGCATCTACCGCTTTATGGAAGGCTCCGATCGCCTGGTGCCGGCATCTGCGTACACTGGCAATCCGGACCTGTTCATCTCGGTGGACGTACCGGTCGTCGAGCGCCTCAACAACTCGGCCGAGGTGCTTCGCCGCTCCAAGCATGTGGTGTGCTTCGATCACCATCCGGCGCGTGAGGAGTTTGCCGAGCTGAGCCTGAGACGCGTCGAAGCTGCAGCTTGCGCCATGATCATCGACCGTTTCTTGGACAATTGCGGCATTGTCGCACGTGATGGCGTTGCGACCTGCCTGCTGTGCGGCTTGGTTACTGATACCGGCCGTTTCCAGTACCAAAACGCCGATGCCGCCGCGTTCCATGCGGCCTCTCGTCTGGTTGCCCACGGTGCCGATCCGGCGCGTGTGGCACTCGAGGTATACCAGAGCATGCGCGTTGAGTTTTTGCACCTCAAGTCTATCGTCATGGGCCGCATCAAGACGGTGGCCCACGGGCGCGTCGCGTATAGCTACGCGTACCAGAGCGACCTTGAGGCTTGCGGTGTCACCTCAGATGAGTGCGACGGACTGGTCGATGTGGTGCGCTCGGTGATGGGCGTCGAGGTCTGCCTGTTCCTGAAGGGCATTGAGGGCGATACCAAGGTGCGCGGCAACCTGCGCTCCAAGGGCGACCTCAACGTGTCCGAGATTGCTGCTGCCTTTGGCGGAGGCGGACATCCCGCTGCCGCCGGTTTCTCCAACAACGGAACGATTCTCGAGACGCTCACCGTGGCACTTCCCATGCTGGCCGAACTGGTTGGGGAGGATCCCACTTCGGTGACCGTCGAGCTTTAACTTTTTGGATGGTACATGGCTCGTCGTACGCCTTCTCAACTGAATATGCTGCTCGCCGTCGATAAGCCGGTGGGCTGCACGTCCCACGATGTGGTCTCGCAATGCCGACGCGCCCTCCATGAGCGGCGCGTCGGCCATGCCGGCACGCTCGACCCCATGGCATCGGGTGTCATGGTGGTGGGCGTGGGTCAGGCCACCCGTCTGCTGGGCATGCTCACGCTCGATACCAAAAGCTACGTCGCCGACATCTCGTTTGGCGCCGAGACCAATACCGATGATGCGGAGGGCGAGGCCGTCCGCACGGTGACTGTTGCCAACGAGCTCCGCGATTCTGTCTATGCCCGTGAGCGCTTAGCCGCCATGCTGGGCCCGCAGATGCAGGTGCCGCCGGCTTTTTCGGCTATCTCGGTCAATGGCGTTCGCGCCTACAAGTCTGCTCGTGAGGGCAATGCGGTGGATCTACCTCCGCGCCCCGTCGAGGTCTATGCCGCCGACCTGATCGCCGTGGGCGGCGAGGGTGATTCGTGCGTGTGGACCGTGGCGTTCTCAGTGAGCAAGGGCACCTATATCCGTGCGCTCGCTCGCGACCTGGGGCGTGCTTGCGATAGCGCCGCGCATATTTCTGCGCTGCGCCGCACGGCCTCCGGTGTTGTTTCCATTGGCGCCTGTCATGCGGTCGAGGAGCTTTCTCCCGAGTCCGCGGCTGGCTTTGCCCTGGATCCCATTGCGGCCCTGGGCGCCACACGTGTTGACTTGCCGGGCAATCTTGCCGACGACCTGCTCTGCGGCCGACGCATTCCCGTTGAGCGTGCGCTTGCCGATTTCGATGCCTCGAAGGCGCCGTTTGCGTTGGTGCTCGATGGGGGACTCAAGGCGCTCGCCCGCATTGAGGGTGGCCGCTTTGTCATGGAGCACGTATTTCCGCAGGCAATCGGCGGTGTTCGATGATGTTGTGCGCTCGCGAGCTCGCGCGTGTCTTTTACGCGGGCGAGTCGGACGAGGCTCGCATCGTTACTGCCGATACGTTTGATGAGTGCGAGCACTTGGGTGCCGCATCGATCGCCATCGGCGTGTTCGACGGCGTGCACCGTGGACACCAGGAGCTCATCGAAGCGCTTGTCCGTGATGCCCGTGCCCATGGCTGTAAGGCGGTCGTGGTTACCTTCGATCCTGATCCGGACGTTGTGGTGAGCCTTTCGCCCGCTCAAAAATTGATGACGACGGCCGACCGTCTGCATGCCCTGGCTCAAACCGGGGTCGATGCGGTGGTGGCCGTTCCCTTTACGCCTGAGATTGCGGCGCTTGACCATGTTGGTTTTCTCTCGCTGGTGTCGCGCGTGGTTGACATTCGATCGATTCGCGTTGGCAGTGACTTTAGGCTGGGTCGTGGCGGAGCTTCTGGTGTTGTCGAGATGCGCGCCTGGGGTTCCGAGCACGGCGTTGACGTGTATGGTCACGACCTGCTTTGCGAGGGCGGTGAGGCCATTTGCGCCACCCGCATTCGCCATGAGCTGGGACAGGGCCATGTGGAGCTTGCTGCTGAGTTACTCGGCCGTCCGTATATGGTGCGCGGCGGTGTTATTCGCGGCCGTCACGAGGGTTCTGGCATGGGCTTTCCCACGGCAAACCTACAAGTTCCCGATGGTATTCAGGTGCCTGCGGACGGCGTGTATGAGGGTCTGGTGCTGGTCGATGATACCGTGTGGCCCTCTGCCGTGAACGTCGGCCTGCCGCCAACGTATGCTGACGATGCAGCATCTGCGCATCTCGAGGCTAATTTAATTGGTTATACGGGCGACCTTTACGGCGCTTCCGTTTCGCTGGCGTTTACGCGCTGGCTGCGCCCGTCGCGCGTGTTCGATTCGCTGGATGAGTTGATCGCGACCGTCGAGGGTAATATCGAAGATATTCGTCACAACTTGGGTGAGCAGGGGGTGAGCATCCGTGATTAGCGATGAAGAAAAAGACCAGGTACGCGCTGCGTCCGACCTAGTCGCCATCGTGCAGGAAACGGTTGAACTCAAGCCCCGCGGCCATGAATTTTGGGGTTGCTGCCCCTTCCATGGCGAAAAGACGCCGTCCTTCCACATTATTCCCGCCACGCAGGTGTGGCATTGCTTTGGCTGTGGCGAGGGTGGCGACGTCTTCACCTATATCACGAAGCGCGAAAGCCGGAGCTTT
>CAVALS010000182.1:0-4868 GCA_963589385.1 Bacteroidaceae bacterium | reverse complement strand
GAACAAGGGCGATATAGCCCTCAAACAGCTAGTTGATGCTCCGGAGGCACAGCAGGTCGATCAGCGTCCTTATGGCTGCTCCCTCGGCGGAAAAGTGCGCGGTCATGCGGTTATATCGGTTGCGGTCGACGATAGCCGCATGGGGTCTTGGAGTTTTCTGCCCCGTGGTCCCGGGCTTTTGCCGCGCCTGTGTATTGAGCTCGACGTTGCAGCGCTTGAGGCCGTCCAACGGAAGGAACAGTGCGGTGCGCAGGGTGTTTCGCTTGCTTTCGAGTTCATGACGCTCGTCGGGTTCCCATTCGAGCTTGAGTTTCGTGTCGAGCGCCGTAAGCATATGGGCTAGGCAGCCTACGGTAAGAACGTACGAATCGTTGTCGCGTTTTGGGGCATAGGGGTCTGTCAGCTTGCGAATGTCGGGGTCGCCCATGATCTTTGTGCAGCGCTTCAGCAGTTGAGGGTGGTCGGCCAAGATCGTCGCGAGCGGTAGCGACGCGTAGTTCTTGATGGTCGCGGCGGCAAAGGCGGCGTCATATTCGTTTGCATATGCTCGCTCAATGCGGGCATCCAGAATGCTTTTCTTATCGCCGTCTTCAGCGTGGTGGTTTGTCATAGCTTCTCCAATCGGTTGATGTTCGTGCTGTTTGTTGATGTGTTGGTTGTCGTGAGTGATGTGCTTGCCGTGGGTGATGTGCTGACGTTGGGGTGCTATGCGGTTTTCAATGAGCCCGTGAGGCAGTTGCTGCAGGGGCGGGATGGAACGGTCCATGCAAGGCGGAAGGCATCGTGCTCAAAATCGAGACAGCAATGCCCTGGGTGCCTCACATGTGGCAGTTACCTCATTAAGTTGTCATTGCGTTTGGGGTTGTACTTGCCGATCTTCCTTCTCTTACACGCTGAAAACTGAAACTTCATATGCTCGATCTGCTTAAAACCGCAACGGCGGTCTTTTATCAACTTATATGTCGGAACGTGTCTTTGCAAGTACTTTTTTGCGTTTGTTTCAAATGGGGTGGTTTTGCAACCGTCACGCGCCACGCTATGCGAACGTGCCCCGGCTCGGATAAGATGGTGCGATCGAGTTCTACCGCGCTCACCGCAAGTAGTCTTTGTTGCTGAGATAGGTCACGGCCGAAAGGGGCCCGTATCCCAACAGATACGGGCCCCTTGCTATTTAAATGGGCATGAGGGTGTATTGAGGGGGGGATGTCTTGCTGTCGGCATCCGCGTGCGGTGCCATTCGCTGTCCGTAAATTATACGTTTACGGCTAATCTCATACCACTTGTCGGAATGCGGACGCTGTCCTTGCATGCCGGGCGTACATTGAACGTGGTTTTTCGCGTGAAGCCACGAATCGGTTGCCAGCCCTGAACAAGGAGGCCCAGCATGACGCTTGCCAAACCCATCAATAAATACATCGACTATATCGATGCCCCCGAGGACACGTTTGAGCAGTATGTCGAGAAGGCGTTAAAGTACAACTTTCGCTGCGTATTTGCGAACCTGCAGGAGTACGAGACGGGCCGCGCCATGCTCGAGGGCTCTGACATCATCCTTGCCGGCGCTATCGACTTTCCCCAGGGCACTATGACGCTTGAGGAGAAGCTTGCGAGGTTTGAGGAATACGCTGCGTGTGGCTTTACCGAGATTGACTATGTTTTGAATCAGGGGTCGATCGAGAACCGCGATTTTGATGCCATCGAGCGCGAGATGACTACCATTGCTGATTTTTGTCGCGCGCATGGCATCACTGACAAGGTAATCGTCGAGATGTGCAAGCTGGACGGCGACGACGCCGCCAAGCGCCGTGTATGCGAGATCGCGCTGGAGGCCAAGCCGGGATTCCTTAAGACATCGACCGGTAGAAGCTTTGGCGGTGCTAAGCTCGAGGACGTGCGGCTGATGCACGAGGTGCTCGGCGATGCCGTGGCAATCAAGGCGGCGGGCGGTATCCATAATTACGAAGAGGCTTGCGCATTCATCGAGGCCGGCGCCAGCGCGTTAGGTGCATCGGCGGGCATCGCGATCGTCGAGGGCGCACCGACGGATGAGCGTCGCTAGCAGACGTATTTGACCTGAGCGATAAAGCTTCACGACCACACGCCGTTCATGTTCGGGACAATATGACATTTTTCCCGTTGTAAACGGAGTCGCGATGGGTGTTCTGTATGATGGCTCAGACAAGGTTGTTCAATGACAGGGAGGCATATATGGCAATCAAAGCCATCGCGATGGATATCGACGGTACGCTCACCAACGATCAGAAAGTGATTAGCCCGCGTACGCGCGAGAAGCTGCTCGCGGCGCAGGAGTCGGGCATTAAGCTCATTTTGGCTTCGGGCCGTCCCGCATGGGGGCTGCACGCCTTGGCGCAAGAGCTCGACCTTCAAAACCATGACGGTTTGCTGGTGGCCTTTAACGGCGCACACGTCGTCGATGCCCAGACCGACGAGGTGCTGTTCGATCAGGCTATGCCTGCCGACGAATTGCATCGTCTGATTGATCACCTGCGTAATTTTGACGTGATCCCTATGATTTCGCTCGGTCGCGATTTGCACGTCGAGGACTCGTACCATTGCATGATCACGCTGCCTGACGGCTCGCAGAAGAATATCGTCAAGTATGAGCGCGACGCGTGCGATCTTAAGATTCGCGAGGTGGAGAGCCTGCATGAGGTCGCTGATGCTTATCCCGTGGACAAGCTGCTGACGGCGGGCGATCCGGCCTACCTGCAGGCGCATTACGAGGAGATGTATGCGCCCTTTAAGCAGACGCTTTCGGGCATGTTTACGGCCGACTGGTACTTTGAGTACACGGCGCCCGGTATCGACAAGGGCCGCGCACTCGAGGGTGCCCTGCCTAAGCTCGGCATCAATGCCAGTGAGGTCGTATCGTTTGGCGACGGCCAGAACGACAAGTCCATGATTGAGTGGGCCGGCACCGGTGTTGCCATGGGCAACGCGGTTGACGAGGTTAAGGCCGTGGCCCAGATGGTGACCGCCAATAACAATGAAGACGGTATTGCGGTGGCGCTGGATAAGCTGCTGGGTTAGAATCGCCGATAATGCATGGTTCGGGCGTCTGCTTACAGGCGCCCTTTTGTTAGGGAGGGTGCCGTGTCCGCATTTCCGTTCGACGCCGTTATCTTTGACATGGACGGCGTCATTGTCGATACCGAGTATTACTACCTGGGCGAGACTGCCGCGTTTGCCAAGGAGCTTGGGCTTAACCTGACTCAAGAGGAGTTGAATGGGCAGGTCGGTACCTCGCATCAGTTCTTCCTGCATATGTTGGTCGATTGGTTTGAGCGCGCCGGTAAGGGGCATTTCACTGGCGAGGAAGCGTTGGCCCGTTGGGACGAGTGGGCGCATGAGCGTCCGCGCGACTATCAGGCTTTGATTAACCCAGGCGCCGTGGATACGATTCGAGAGCTGCCGCGCCGCGGCGTTCGCGTGGCGCTTGCCAGCTCGTCTCCCATGGATAGCATCGAGGAAGTGCTCAACGCATGCGGGCTGTCGGATGCCTTTGAGTATGTGGTGAGCGGCGAGCAGTTTAAGGAGAGCAAGCCCGAGCCCGACATCTACCTGCATGCGCTGGACCTGCTGGGGCTGCCCGCGAATCGCTGCTGCTGCGTTGAGGATTCGGTGCCTGGCATCACTGCCGGCAAGCGAGCCGGCCTGACAGTCATTGCCAAGCGCGAGGAGCGCTTTGGCTTTAGCCAGGATGCCGCGGACAAGATTATCGACCAGCTGCCGGAGCTACTGGAATTCGCGTAGATCCTGGGCGGTACTGCTGTCACAACAGTGGTTCCGTTGGCATAAGAGAGGGGCGCGCTATGGCATTTAACGTGAGCGCACTGGGGTTTGGCGACAACGTCGTCGACCGCTACGAGCATATTCGCACGATGTATCCGGGTGGCAATGCGGTGAACTTTGCCGTGTATGCCAAGAAATGCGGTGCCGCACGCTCTGCGTATATGGGCATCTTTGGTAATGACGCTGCTGCTGAGCATGTGATTGCGAGTCTTGAGGATGAGGACGTTGAGCTTGCCAAGTGCAAGCAGCTCATCGGCGAGAACGGTGCGGCACGCGTGACCGTCGTTAACGGCGACCGTGTTTTCCTTGGCTCCAATGAGGGCGGCATCCGTGGTGATGCGCGCTATGTGCTCGATCGCTTTGACCTTGCGTACGTGAAGCAGTTCGACGTAGTCCACTCGGGCAACTATTGCTTTACCGAGCGTGAACTTCCCAAGTTGAAGGCCGCGGGCATCACGGTTTCGTTTGACTTCTCGGACGATTCGACCGACGAGTACTACGAGCAGATTGCTCCCTACGTTGACTTCGCGTTCTTTAGCGCGGCAGACTCCGCGAATGAGGATGAGATTCGCGAGCGTCTGGCATGGGTGAGGAGCCTAGGTCCGCGTTTCGTATCGGCAACGGCTGGCGCTGAGGGCTGCATTGCCTATGATGGCGATTGTTATTACCGCCAACTGGCTAAGCCGGTAACGGATATGAAGGACACCATGGGTGCGGGCGACTCATTCCTGACTTCGTTCCTGATGTGTTATCTCGATTCCGTCAAGCGTGGCGAGGATGGTGCCGAGGCCATCGAGCGTGCACTCGACTTTGCGGCGGGGTTTGCTTCGACCGTATGCGGCATGGAAGGCTCCTGGGGCCATGGAGTGCCGATTTCCGAATAGGTGAGCAGTCCCGGGGAGTCGAATTGTCGCCCCCCGGGACTCCATGGACAAAAAATGCTAAATATGAGTACTGTCACTAATTTAGTAACAGCGAAATTAAGCTTTTGAGGGCCTAGTGGGGGTGCGGACGATTTCTTGGACCGCGCCTAGGCGTATCCAAGCTTCCTGCGG
>CAVALS010000181.1:0-4882 GCA_963589385.1 Bacteroidaceae bacterium | reverse complement strand
CGGTGCTCACCGACACGAACATGGCGCTCGCAGGCATAAGCAAGCCCGCGCTCGCGAAGCTCGGCTGCAAGGCCGTGTGCTACATGGCCGACCCTGATGTCGCCGCAACGGCGCGCGCCGCGGGCACGACTCGCGCCGTTGCGAGCATGGACAAAGCTTGCCGCATCGAGGGTCCGCTTATCGTGGCCGTCGGCAACGCTCCCACAGCACTTCTGCGCCTCGCCGAGCTCATGGACGCGGGGAAGATCGCGCCCGCGCTCGTCGTTGGGGTGCCGGTCGGGTTTGTGAACGTGGTCGAGGCGAAAGAGGAGCTACTCGCGCGACGCGTGCCGGCCATCGTCGCGAGGGGTCGCAAGGGCGGCTCGACCGTGGCGGCCGCCATTATGAACGCGCTGCTCTACCAGATCACGCGCACGGGTGGCGCGAAGTGACGGCCCCCGCATCCGTGCCGGCGCTGCGCATCTTCGCCGGCACCACCGAGGGCCGCCTTCTGTGCGAATGGGCGAGCGGGGCGGGCATCCCCGCCCGTGCCTACGCGGCAACCGAGTACGGAGGAGAGCTTTTGGGCGAGCTTCCGGGCATCGAGGTGCATGCGGGCAGGCTCGACGATGCCGACATGGAGCGCGAGCTTTCCGGCGCGCGCATCGTCGTCGACGCCACGCACCCCTTCGCTACGCTCGCAAGCGGCAACATCCGGGCCGCTTCGCTCGCCGTGGGTGCACGATGTCTGCGCCTTGCGCGCCCGGCCGAGGCGCTGCCCAAAGGCGTCGTGTCGGTCGCGTCGATCGCCTGCGCGGCGCGCTTTCTCTCCGAGAACCCGGGTCGCGCGCTTCTCACGACGGGGAGCAAGGAGCTTGCTCCCTACACGCGCGTCGCCGATTTCGCGGAGCGCTTCTTCGTGCGTGTGCTCCCGCTGCCCGGTGCTATAACGAAGTGCATCGACGCGGGGTTTTCGCCGTCGCACGTCATCGGCATGCAGGGGCCCTTCACCCGCGAGCTCAACGAGGCGATGCTTCGGCAGGTGGGCGCCCAGTGGCTTGTGACCAAGGACTCGGGAACCGTAGGCGGCACGGCCGAGAAGCTTGCCGCCGCGCGCGACGTGGGAGCGCGCTGCATCGTGATCACCCGTCCCGCCGAGGGAGGCGGGGCCCTTTCGCTTCGGGAAGTGGAAGACGCGCTCTTACGGGAGTTCGCGCGCTAGGCGCTCGCCGCGCCTGCGCGGCCTCCCGCCCGCGAGGAGGAGCGCCCCGAGCAAGCTCGACCCGTACAAGCCTGTCATCCGCCAATAGCTCGAGGACGACGCCCGGAACTGGCGCAAGCAGTCCTTCAATAAGTTGCGGTGAAATAGTGTCTGTTTTTGCTGTTAGATAGCATATTCAGTCCCTAATTCACCGCAACTTGTTGGTGGTGGCTTACTGGTAGCGTAGGCACTCCACTGGGTTGAGCTTTGCCGCGCGGCGAGCGGGGTAGAAGCCAAAGATTACGCCGATGCCGACGGAGACGGCGAAGGCCAGCAGCACCGTGGCGATTGTAAAACTCGGTGTGATTTGCCCGCTGGCACCGAGCTCGCCAAGAATCCCGGATCCGGAGGCAAACATCGCGAGGCCCCAGGCCAGCAGATAGCCTATCAGGACACCCAGTAGGCCACCGGTGACGCACAGCGCCGAAGACTCGGCCAAAAACTGCGCGGTGATATCGCGACGACTGGCGCCCAGAGCGCGGCGGATGCCGATCTCTCGAATGCGCTCAGTCACGTTGGTGAGCATCATATTCATAATGCCGATACCGCCGACAAGCAGCGAAATGCTGGCGACAGCACCCATGATGAGCGAGAACGCGCCCATAAAGGAGTTGAGTGCATCGATGGCGCTTTTCATGGATGTCGCCGATACACTGTCGTACTCATCCTCTTCCTCGATGCCCTTCATCGCGCGCACCTTGGACTCGATGGTCTTACAAAGCTCATCCATGTCCGTGCCCTCGGCGGCAAGTGCCGTCACGCTGGGGAATGAAGGATTCTCGTCGCCAAACAGCCCAGCGATGGTTTCGCGTGGCATATACAGCGTGAGCGAGCCCATGGAGTCGCTGCCGCCATCAATCACGCCTACAATCTGCACCTCGCCGTTGGACACCTTGATGGTTTTCCCCAGAGCATCCTGTTCGTTGCCGTAAAGCTGATCGGCGCCGCCGCGGCTGATGAGCGCCACGCGCGAGCCTGATTGGGACTCGGCCTGGGTATAGGTGCGCCCCGCAACGAGCTTGCTGGCCCCCACGGCGTCGAGCATGTCGCTATCGACGCCCTGTGCCATGACGGTATAGCTTTTATCGCCGGTCTTGTACTCGGTATACGCGCTGTCGACAATGCCGATCTGCTCTATCTGCGGCACCAGTTTTTGAAGCTTCTCGATGTCCGACTCGGTGAGTTCTTGCGTCGAATAGATTTGCACCATGCGTGCCGCATTGAGGCCCAGACTGTTGACCAGGCTGTTTTGGATGCCGCCGATGAGCGAAGTCATGGCGATAACCGAGGCGATGCCGATGACAATGCCCAGGATGGTGAGCAGGCTGCGCCCCTTGTTGGCCTCGAGCGAGTGAAGGGCTTCCTGGATGAGATCGCGGGCGCTCATGCCATCTCTCCTTTCGGCGGGTTGGCGGAGGCGGAAATCATGGGCAGGCTATCTATGGCGCTGCGCAGGGTCCGCGGTGCATGTGGAATATACGCGCCGTCGTGAATGCGACCGTCGCGGATGGTTACGGCACGGTTGGCCTCGGCGGCGATGCCGGGGTCGTGTGTGATAAGAACGATGGTTTTGCCGCGCTTCTGGAGCTTATGGAAGGTCTCCATCACAAGCGCTCCAGTGGCGGAGTCCAGGTTTCCCGTCGGCTCATCGGCCAGGATGATGGGCGGGTCATTGACAAGGGCGCGCGCGATGGCGACGCGCTGCATCTGGCCGCCCGAGAGCTCGGATATGCGGTGGTCCCAGTGGTCGACGGGCAGCGTGACGGCCCGCAGCGCGTGCACGGCGCGCATTTCGCGCTGGCTACGGGGCACATTGGTGTAGGCCAGCGGCAGCATGACGTTTTCGATAACCGACAGGCGCGGCAGCAGGTTGAAGCTCTGAAAGACAAAGCCAATGCTCAGGGCGCGGACTTCGGTGAGCTCGTCATCATTGAGCTCGGCCACGTTGAGGCCTTGCAGGTAATAGTCGCCCGCCGTCGGTTTGTCCAGGCAGCCCAGGATGTTCATGAGCGTTGACTTGCCCGAGCCCGAAGGGCCGGTAATGGCGACGAACTCGCCGGGTTCTACCGCCAGGCTCACGTTGTGCAGGATGTGGGCGCAACGTGCTTCGCTCTCAAAGATGCGGTGCACGTTGCGGATGTCGATAACGGGACGCATTACATGTCCTCATCGGCAGACATATTGCCCGAATCCGCACTGTAGCCGCCGTCAGCCGTTGCGTCCGCTCCGGTTTCCATGACGAGCGTGTCGCCATCGCGCAGCTTGGTAACCGGCACGTTGGGGTTGATCTCGTTGCCCTGGTCGTCGCGCTTGACCTGTGTCTTGCCGACTACGGCTTCGTTGTCGTTTTGCGTCACGACGGTCACCTTGACGCGGCGGGTTTGCTTGCCCTCGTCATCGGTTGCCACGTTGACGTAATAGTGTTCGCCGTCTTCGGTCATGAGCGCCATCGTCGGCACCATCACCACGTCGTCGAGCTGCTCGGTCACCACCGAGACCTCGGCCGTCATGCCCGGCTTCAGGCGCGCGTCGGGCGCCTCGATGAGGATGTCGACGTTAAAGGTCACGCTGCCGCCGCCGTTGACGGCGTCGGAGTTTGCCACCGACGCGATAGCCGTGACGGTGCCCTGGCTCACGATATCGGGAAACGCGGGATACGTGACGTTGGCGCTCTGCCCAACGGCGATCTTGGCGATGTCCTTTTCGCCCACCTGCACGGTCACCTTCATCTTGGATAGGTCGGCGATCTGCATGCACTGCTTGCCGCCGCTCGTATCGCTTTCGCCCATGATCATGCCGCCTGTTACCGTAGCGCCCACCTTGGCGTTGAGCTCCACGATGCTACCCGAGCTCGGGGCCGTGACCGTGCGACTGGCGGCCTTGGCGTTCGCCTGGTCGAGGTTTGCCTGGGCCGATGCTAGGCTGCGCTGCGCGGCCGATACGGCGTTCGTGTCCGCTGATGCGGCGGAGACGGCAGCCGCTGCGGAAGCTCCATCGACGTCCGTCGTTGGGGTGGTCTGCGCTGCGGTTGCGGCTTTCTGCGCGTTGGCGAGGTCTTCTTGAGCGGCTGCAACTGCACGCTGCGCCTCGGCAACGTTGCGATCGAGCTCGTCGTTTTTAATGGTCATAAGCACGTCGCCCTCGTTGACGGATTGGCCTGCCTGCACGTTGATGGAATCGATCGTGCCATCGACAGAAGGGGAGACCACTGAGGACGAAATGGGTTTGAGCTGGCCTTTTGCCTCGACCGTTGTGGTAAACGTGCCCTCGGTCACCATGTCGGTCACAGGCCCGCTAGCGTCCTGTGGCTGCGCATTGATAACCAGAGTTGCGACAATGGCAATGAGCGCGATGGCACCCACGACGCCGGCGGCAATACCGCGTCGAATCAGCTTTTTACGTCGACGTTCGGCACGTTTTGCCTTGAGCTTGGCATACGCCTCTTCATCGGAAATCTCGGCCGTATCGTTCGTGCGTTCGCTCTGCTTGTCGGCATGTACGTTTGTAATCAGAGGAATCGTTTCGGTGGCACCTTCGGGCGTGCGCTCGGTATCATCTGGGCCCGGGGTGATCGTGGGGACATTCAGCATAGCGTCTCCTTTATAGAAAGAACCTAGATAAGTATATGCGCCCACCGGTTAG
>CAVALS010000180.1:0-4882 GCA_963589385.1 Bacteroidaceae bacterium | reverse complement strand
CCCGCCGCGCCCTGTGCCGCCATGGTCGGCTCGAGCCATGTGCCGTATGCCTGGGCGATGGTTGGCACAGGATTGTCGTCGACACGCTCGACGTGGATGCGGTCGAGTTCGGTGCATGCCTCGCGGTAGGTGCCGTATACCGTCTTGGTTTTACGCTTGCGTCCGCACGGCGTGTTCTCCTGCCATCGGAGGATGTATTTCTTGCCACGCTTGGCCTCGGTGATCGAGCCCCATGCACGGCGCCTCTGCTTGCGTGTCATATAATGTCCCTAGGTTGCCCGGAGCTATCTCCGTGTTACTCCGGCATCCTTGCTATCACCCCACCGTGCCAAGGTTCCAGCCGTGCGCGGTGGGGTTTATTTTTTTGCTGCCGTTAGTCCATCTTTTATGACGGACTAACGGCTACGCGACCGCGTGGCGCTTGGGCCTGCCCGAGCGGGGCGTGTCGGTCAGGCGCGCCGCTATGCTCTCCACGGTCACGTAGGTGCGGCGGCCCTTGCGATAGCCCGTGAGGATCCCCGAGTCGAGCATGTGGGTGATCCTGCCGGGGGAGACGGAGAGCCTGCGCGCGGCCTCGGCCGCCGAGACCGTCTCGCCCTCCACGATGTACCCCTCGTCCGTGGAGAAGGCGACCATCATGGAGAGGCCGCCCTCTGCGGGCTCGATGAACTCGGGCTCAGGCACGGCAAGACCGTCCTTTACGAGTGCGGCCACGTAGGTGCTCGCCGCGTCCACGGCCTGCTCGGCGGCCTCGGCAATCGTGTCGCCGCAGGTGAAGCATCCCGGCAGCGAGGGAAACTCCACGTCGTAGCCGCCGTCCTCGTCGGGTGTGAGCACCGCCTGGTAAACGTATGTCTTCATATCTTTCGACCCCCAAGGGGGCGGGGCTAGAGCCACCCCGCCGTCTTAGCTATCTTCCGGTACGTCCCCATCGATGTCTAATGCTCCTTGCGCCGCAGTCTTAGGTCGAGCATGCCGAGCAGGTGCTTGGCGATATCGAGGGCGCAGCAGGCGCATGCGAGCAGCGTCGCGGACGCCGCGTCCTCGCCGCCGAGCAGCAGGTAGCTCAGGAGCCAGAAGGCATAGAACGTCAGGAACGGGTGGCGGGCCGCGACCGCGAGCGTCTGCTCCCGGTCGGACATGGGGCCGACCTCCATGCGATCGTTGACCATCCTGCGCGCCACCTCGACCTTGAGGGCGTGCATCTCGCCGTCCTGCGACGGGCGGTCCATCTGGTCGAGCAGCTTCAGGATCTCGATATCCCTGTCCACGTTGCGTCCCCTCTCTGCCTGCGACGGCTTAGCGATCACGGCTACGATGATAGTAGCAACCGCGCTGATGAGAGACGATGCGATGGCGCTGTCGACCTCCATGTTTCCTCCCGATCCTATAGCTGCCCTGCACGCGGCCCGTTACGCCTTGCCGTCTGACTCAGTTGTTGCAATTTCTGCAACAACTGAGTCTCTGGCAGGCCCGCCCTGCTGGGGCTACGCCTCCGCCGCGGCCTTGCACGGACGGCCCGCCCCGGGCTTGGCCGCGATGCGGTACTCGATGGAGTCGCGCGACACCATGCGGGTGTTGCCGACCCTCCAGCTGCTCAGGCTCCCGTCGCGGCAGAGCTGCGCCACGCGCGCGGTGCTCACGCCGAGCATCTCGGCGGCCTCGGCTGCGGTCACGGCCGGGATGTCGGACAGCTCGACGCTGGTCGCGACGATGACGATCGTGCCGCCGTGGTACGGCGCATGGCCAAGCCCACCGCCCTCGAACTCCGCCCCGCGCTCCAGCGCCGCCAGGGCATGGACGCGCAGCCAGTCGACGGCCATCTCCACGGCCTCCTCGTAGGTATCGCCCTCGGTGGCCCCGGCGAGCCCGCACGGCTCCACGGCGTAGCCGCCCTCGGGGTCGGGGTAGACCTCGAACTCCTGCATGACGATCATGGTGGTCTCCTTTCCTGCGGTGAAGGGGAGGGCGGGGCTAGAGCAGCCCCGCTTCCTTCCTGATTCCCCTCGCGGTCGTCTCCTTTATCTCCCGGTGCCTGGGCACTGTCACCGTCACGTCCCCGCGGCGGAACTTGTCGTGCTTGGCGCCGGTTCCGCTGAGCTTTACGTAGCCCGCTTCGGTCAGCTCCCGCTCGAGGTCCCTCTTCTTAGTCACCGCCTAACTCCTTTCGACAATTAAATGTTAGCACAGCTAAGTAATAAAGTATATAAAAGATTAGCGCAATTAAGGGTTAAATTAAATCAGCGGCTGGTTTTCTGAGCCTACGCCGTTGGAGGTTTTTCCGGAAAATCCTAAAAACCCTGCCGCGCCGCGGGTCATAATCGTGGTGAACACCATCTATGCTCACGGAGGTACCCATGGCTCGCTACGGCGTCGGCGCATACACGTACGAGGACGATTCCCTCGACACGATGATCTACGACGGGCTCACGGGTATTCCTTTGAGCCTTGGGTACGAGCTCGTTTCGCAGGAGCGCGGGGACACCGTGAAGGTCGTCGCCCTGGGAGTGAAGGACGACGCTGCGGGCCCTGTCCCGTTTGCGACGCTCAGGCCGTGCGCGTACTCCCTGGCATCCGAGTACGATGTGCGTGCCGTGAGGTGTCCGCAGACCGGTCAATGGGTCCTCATCGGGTACATGGGCGCCCTCCAATAATCTAGTCAAATACCAGATAGATCTTTGTTTGGTCGGTGCCGTCTTGGTAGTAGTCACGGATATAGATGGCGCGGCACGGTCTTCCCCTGTTTGCTGAGATTTGTTTGTAGGCCTCGACGCTCCTGGCGCTAATCTCGACGAGCTGGCTACCGTTGGCGAGCACTTTGATATGGGGCTTTGCCGACGAGCCCTCTGGTGTCGGGACTATCTCGAACGACGGGGTAAAACGGAAGTCTTTTCTGGGCAGCTTGCCGCCAATCCAGTTGCCGTCGGTAACGGTAACCCATACCTCAAGCGAATCCTTTGCAAGTTCGATGCCTGTCCGCCTGCGTCTCACCTGGGTGACCCTGGCCATATGCTGCGCCTCGCGTCTAATGAGTTCGTCTTCCTCGGAGAACGGAACGGGAATCGATAGCGTCTTCTGTCGTTCCCACCACTGCTTCAAGAGCCAGGGCTCCGCAGTCAGGCTGACTAGCTCTGGGACGCCGGGGGAGTACATGCCGGTCTTCTTGACCTTGAGATGGATCGTGAATCCGGCCGCCACCATCTCCTTGAGGAACCCGAGTCCCGAGTAGGTAAACCCGAATGCGGTGCCGTTGTAGGAAAGTGGCGTATCTCCAAACTCGGCGCTGTCCGCCGTCGTGCCGGTCGACTTGCTGTGGATAACCATGTCGCGACCGAGTGGCTCGACGTAGAACTCGGCTCCTCTCCGAATGCCTTTAAGGGGTTCGCCGACGTAGGTAAACACCGTCTTTTCGCAATCGCCGTCGATGTCTATGACACGCGCAGCGGGGTGTCTACCATCTTGCGCGGACATTGCAACGGGGGCAGGCACGCCCTTCGTGATAGGGGTGCCTGCGCTTGTCGATGTGCCATTGATCGTCGAAATTACTTTAGCTAATGAGCTGAACAAGCCCATGGGTACCTTCTAACCTTGCTACGCGGACTTTATTTGATCCGCTTCCAGCCCTTCGCCTTCAGGCGCTGCAGCCTGAGCTTGGGAGAGCTCGGCCTGGTCGCGTGCCGTCTCCAGGATCTTCGAGCGCCTCTTCTCGGTGCTCTGCCGGTAGCAGTAGAGCAGCTCGCCCTCCTCGGGGTCGAGGTTATCGGCGGCACCATCGTTGAGGCCGGGAGGCCATCCACATAGGTCGTTAGGCGTGCATCCGAGTACCTGAGCGCATCTGAAAGCATCCTCAAGGAGGATCGGTGTTTCGCCACGCTCCCAAGAGCCATATATGCGAGCGGTCGTGCCAACAAGTTCCGGCATCTGGTTTTGCCTTAGACCCTTGGCTTCTCTAAGGGCCCTCAATCGAAGAGAAAAGTTCATATTTCGTACCTCCTTAGACAGGAGTGTACCAATAAGTTAGATATACGTGTACGAAATCCGTATTTAATTGTTGACAAGTACGAGATACGTAGTAATCTGATTAGCGAGATACGAAATCCGTACTTTTCAGATTAAGGAGGTAGACATGACGGACGTTAAAGAGTCTTTTGCTCATAACTTGCGCATCTTCATGGCTCACGCCGACATCAAGACCGCTGAGGAGCTTTCCGCGGCATCGGGCGTGTCGGTATACAGCATCCGCAACTATCTGGCCAAGGCTTCGACGCCTTCGCTCGAGAGTCTTGCGGCGTTGGGGCTGGCCCTCGGATGCACGCCCAACGACCTGATGGGCTGGCACACGGACGAGGCCGCGTAACCGCAGTGCACCAACGGGATGCAGAAAGGAGAGGGGCATGATCGATCAGGTATTCACGTTCAGGAAGAGGGGCGGCATTCTCTGCGAGACGGCGGAGAGCCTCAGGCGCAGGATCCGGGCGGAGTTCCTATTTACCGAGGACCTCGATATCGACCTCGTCGAGACCTCGACGGCCGAGCTGGGAGAGCTCCACGGCTGGGGCTACACGGTCTTCAGCGAGGCCACCGTCAGGGTGAAGGGGAAGGGCTACCTGTGGCGCGGCGGAATGCTCTTACGTGTGCCCGCCATCGATGAGGAATGGCCGGGCGTGCCCATGGAGGATCTGGAGGAAGAGGAATGACCGGCAAGAGCTACGAGCTGCCCGACGACGTCGCCTACCTCGCACGCCTGGTGGGGCTCGACCGCAGGCAGGCGCTCGACCCGGTGGCCTACGACGTCATGGAGATCGACCCCGCGCCGGGCGAGTGGCCGTTCGGCCGCGGTCGCGAATGAGGCGGGCGCTGCTGGCCTCGGCCGTCGTGATGG
>CAVALS010000179.1:0-4918 GCA_963589385.1 Bacteroidaceae bacterium | reverse complement strand
TGCTCGACCATCCGGGTCTCGCGCCGAGCATCATGATCGTCTATGTGTTCGCCGTTCAGCTGTGCGCATTCTTTACCTGGAGTCGCCTGTATTGCCTGCTGAGCTCGGCTGTCGCCGTGGCGATCTACAACTTCTTGTTTGTCGACCCGCGCTGCTCGCTGTCGTTTATCGACCGTGTCTATCCCGGCATGTTCTTCATCATGTTTGTGGTCTCGCTTGTGTCGAGCTCGATTGCGTTGGCCCTGCGCCGTGCCCTGGCGCAGGCCGCTGCCAGCGACCGCCGCACGCATATGGTGCTCGAGACCAACCGCATGCTGCAGCGCTGCGCCGACGAGCAACAGATCGTTCACGCCATGGCCACGCAGCTGGCGCGTCTTTCGGGTTGTCCGGTCGTGTGGTACAGCGCTGACGCCGAGGGCGATGACCTGCTGCCGCGTGCGACATACACGGCCGTGGGCGATGCTGCGCCGGTGCACGAACTGGCGCCGCAGATGCCGCCGCGGCTCTCGGCGTCCGCCTATGTGGGAACGCCGCTCGATGCCACCTATGGCGGCTCGGCGTTTTATGGCATCTACCTGACGGTTCGCACGGGCGACGGCTTCGTCCGCTCGGGCGACCCCGCCTCGGTGGTGGGCGTGCTGGCTATCGTTGCCGAGCCCGACGTGCTGACGCATGAGGAGCGGACACTTGCCGATGCCATCGTGAGCGAAGGCGAGCTGGCGCTCGACCGCGCCCGCGCCATGGAGGCCCGCGAGGAAGCGGCGGTGCTTGCCAAAAATGAGCAGCTGCGCGCCAACCTGCTGCGCTCCATCTCGCACGACCTGCGCACGCCGCTTACCAGTATTTCGGGTAATGCCGACGTGCTGCTCGACCAGGGCTCGACCGGCACTGCAGTGCTCGATGCCCAGACGCGCCGCGGCCTGCTTCTATCCATTCGCTCGGATGCGCTGTGGCTCAACGCCACCGTCGAGAATCTGCTTGCCATCACCAAGCTCGAGGGTGGCGGTATGCGCCTGTCGACCACGCTCGAGCTCATGGACGATATCGTCGAGGAGGCGCTGCGCCACGTAAATCCGGCCGTGCGCGAGCACGACCTTAAGGTGGTGGCGTGCGATGAGCCGGCGCTCGTCAATGTCGATGCGCGCCTGATGGTGCAGCTGGTGGTCAATCTGGTGAACAACGCCATCACCTATACGCCCGCGGGCTCGCATATCATGATTTCGATTAGCGTCGACGATGGACGCGTGGCGTGCTCGGTGGCCGATGATGGTCCGGGCATCGCACCCGAGGATCGCGAACGGATCTTCGAGTCGTTCTATACCGCCAACCATGGTCTGGCCGACAGCCACCGCAGCGTTGGCCTGGGTCTTTCGCTCTGCCGTTCCATTGCGTTGGCGCATGGCGGTAGCATAGAGGTTGCCGCGGCGGACCCGCACGGTTCGGTCTTTACGATTGAACTTCCCGCCGCCGACGTTTCGTTTGATAAGGAGTAGCGCTGTGCCGAACTCTGCCGTAAAACCGCTCATCTTGGTCGTTGAGGACGACCCCGCCGTTCGCAATCTTATTGTTGCCGCGCTCGAGGCGCACGGCTTGCGCCATATGGCTGTGGAGACCGCCCATGCCGCCATCGCCGCCGCCTCGTCGCAGGCGCCGAGCATTGTGCTGCTCGATCTGGGCCTGCCCGATATGGACGGCGTCAAGGTGGTGGAGTCGGTGCGCGCATGGTCGGGCATGCCGATCATCGTGGTCTCGGCGCGCAGCGAGGACGCGGACAAGATTCGCGCGCTCGATGCCGGTGCCGACGACTACCTGACCAAGCCGTTTTCGGTCGAGGAGCTGCTCGCGCGCATTCGCACGACGCTCAGGCGCCTTTCGTATGCACAAACGGGTGGCGTTGTCTCCGAGGGCTCGTTCGATACCGGTGAGCTGCATATCGATTTTGATGCCGGCATCGCCACGATGGATGGCGAGGAGCTGCATCTGACGCCGATCGAGTATAAGCTCCTGTGCCTGCTGGCGCACAACGCCGACAAGGTACTGACGCACCAGTTTATCCTGCACGAGATTTGGGGCACGGCAACCAAGAGCGACCTGGCGAGCCTGCGCGTCTTTATGGGCACGCTGCGCAAGAAGATTGAGTCCGACCCCGCGCATCCGCGCTATATCCAGACGCACGTGGGTATTGGTTACCGATTGGTCATCCAGGGATAGGTCGGCATCCGCCATCCCAATATGAGTTGCGGTGAAATACGGTCTAAATTTACCTAATTCCAGGCAAAACAGTCCGTATTCCACCGCAACTTTGTCTATTTGCCCTTGGGCTTGCTGGCGTAGAACTTCTTCTTTTTGGACTTGCCGGCAGGGGAGGGTTTGCTGGCAAAGTTGGACTTGCCGTTGCCGGCCTGCGCGTGCGCGGGCGCTGCTGCACGGGGCTTGCGGGCCTCGGGGTTGCGCAGCTCCTCGGTTCGCTCGGCAATCTCCTCGGCGCTAAAGCCGACTTCGGCCATGGCGTCCTCGATGGGCAGGCGGCGCACGATATAGCAGTGGTGCACCTTCTGGTTGCGTGCGAAATCCTCGGGGATGGTCTGCGCCGTAATGTCCTCTAGCACGACGCCCGCGCGCGCGAGCTTGCGCGTTTCGGGGCGGAAACCGCGCAGGTTGCAGCTAAAGATGGCATGGCCGCCCTGTGCAAGCAGGCGTGAAACGCCGGCCAAAAGCTCAACATGGTCGCGCTGGACATCCCAGGTGCGGCGGCCCATCTTGGACGAGTTCGAAAACGTGGGCGGGTCGACAAAGATCAGGTCCCAGCGGTTGCGCGTCTGGCGCTGGTCGCGAATCCAGGCGAGCACGTCGTCGCGCACAAAGTGATGCTGCGGCCCCACAAAGCCGTTCTGGCGCATGTTGCGCTCGGCCCAGTCTAGGTAGGTGTTCGAGAGGTCGACCGTCACGGTCTCCTCGACGCCGCCGTCTGCCGCATAGCAGGTGGCGGTGCCGGTATAGGCGAACAGATTGAGGAAGCGGCGTGCCTGTTTGGCGTGCTCGCGCACCAGGTTGCGGGTGACGCGGTGATCCAAGAAGATGCCCACATCCAAATAGTCGTCAAAGTTGACGGCAAAGGTAAGGCCGCCCTCTTCGATGAGCGGCAGACGACGGCGTGCGATGTTGGCGCGCTCGCCCGAGCCACCCTTGCCGGCGCCCTGTTTGCCGTACTGCGAGCCGCCGCGCGAACGCATGCGGGCCTTGGCGTGCACGTGCTCGGCCGGAACATCAAGAATACGCGGCGCGATGGCCAAGATGTCGAGAATGCGGGCCTGGGCAAGCGCGGGGTCGATGGTCTTGGGTGCGGCGTATTCGGCAATGACGAGCCAGCGGCCCGGCGTCTGCGGGCAGCCCTCGTACAGGTCGATGGCGGCGGAGTAGTCGGGCAGGTCGGCATCGTAGACGCGGTAGCAGCTCACGCCCTCGCGCTTGGCCCACTTGCGGCGCAGGCGGGCATTCTTGCGCAGGCGGTTGGCGAACTGCTCAGACTCGGGAATGAGCACGGGCAGCGGCTTGCCGTCGCCCAGGTCGAGCGTGGCGGCAGGTTCGGGCGTGGGAGTATCGGCGGCTTCGTCATGAGCGTCTGCGGTCTGTTCCTCGGCATCTGCGCTGATCGCTGCTTCAAATGCCGCGGCGGCGTGGTCGAGCGAGGGCCAAACCTCAATAGCCGCCTCCTCGTTGTTGGGCATGACGGCGATCGAGCGCTTGGGCTCGGCGTGGAGCGCGCGGGCCAGCAATCCGTCGCGGGTGAGCGCGGCGACCGGCGCCGAAGCGAGCTCGGGGGCGCGGCGCAGCTCGCCGATGAGCGTCATGGCATCGTGCATGAGTGAAAGCGGTGTCTCGGTCGTATCCGCGACGAGGGCGGCACCGGCGACAGTGCCCGCGTGGTCCAGCACGGTGGCGGACTTAGCGGCGCAAAAATCGACAAAGCGCTTGTAGCCGGCACACTTGACCATGCGCTCAGCGGTCTTGCGGGCGGTGGGGTCAATGTCCATGGCCACGATGCGCGCCTGGCGCTCGCGCGCTGCCGCCTCGCGCTCGCGCGCCTCGGCAAGCAGCTGCTCCCACAGAGCGGCGTCGTGTAGCTGCCAGCCCTCAAAGCCCCAGCGCTCGCGTGCGGCGCCCGGGGCGCGGTCGGTCAGAATGTTCACGGCTTCCAGCAACAGGCCGCCGCCGGCGCACGAGGCATCGATTAGCGTGGGAAGGGCTTCATTCTCGTAATCGTCGGCCGTCAACTCGCGCTCGCACAGTGCGGTCCAGCCGACCTGCGCCAGCACCAGGGCGGCGTAGTCGGGGCGCAACGCGTGCGCACCCTCGCCGGCACGGGTCGCCGCGGGCGGCAGGCGCTTGAACAGCGGGTCGCCCGAAAGGTCCAGGCTGATGCTCGCGCGGCGCTGGCGCAGCGAAAGCAACAGGTGAACGTCGGGATCGGCAGCGTCGACATCGGCGCGACGGCCCGTGGTCTCGGCCAGACGGTCGCACAGCGCGTCCTTGGCGCGCAGGGCCGAGAAGCGCGTGTTGCGCAGCTGCTCGGTCACGCCGCGGGCGGTGATGGCAATGGTGGCGCCGGGGCGGACGATGTTCTCCCAGGCGATGTCGTAAACGCTATCGTACAGCTCATCGGCATCCTGCGCCTCAAAGCGCCCGAGCACCGCAAACACGCGGCTCGCTAGGCGCGACCACAGACAGGCGCGGTAGCCTTCTTCGAGCTCGCCCTCAAACGTGGCGCGGCCCTTCAGCCGGCGAACATGCGAAAGCCCGAGGCGTTTAAGCTCATCGGCGAGTGCGGACTCAAAGCCTTCGGGGCAGCTTGCGTAAAATTCCATGGGTGACCTCTCTGGTTGCGTCGCTCCATTATATGATGGATGCTTCGTTTGCC
>CAVALS010000178.1:0-4939 GCA_963589385.1 Bacteroidaceae bacterium | reverse complement strand
CGCAAGATGCAGGAGCAGCTTGCCGCCGCGCAGGAGAACCTCAAGTCCCAGACCGTCGACGCCTCTGCCGGCGGCGGCATGGTCAAGGTGACCGTTAACGGCGAGATGGAGCTCGTCAACCTCACCATCGATCCCGATGCCCTCGATCCCGAGGACGTCGATATGCTGCAGGACATGATCATGGCTGCCGTCAACGAGGCCGTTCGCGGCGTCAACGAGCTCGCCAATAAGCAGATGGGCGCCATCACCGGCGGCCTCAACATCCCGGGCATGCCGTTCTAAGACGCACATATATATGAGTGCGAATCACAGTCTGCAAAAACTGCTCGATGAGCTGGGCCGTCTGCCGGGCATTGGCCCCAAGTCGGCTCAGCGCATCGCCTATTACCTGCTCGAGGCCGATGCCGAGGAGGCACGCCGCCTGGCCGAGGCCATCCTAGAGGTCAAGCAGGAGGTCCACTTTTGCAGCCGCTGCTTTAACTACGCCACGGCCGACGAGTGCTCCATCTGCCAGGACCCGATGCGCGACACCACTCGCATTTGCGTGGTGGGCGAGCCGCGCGATGTCCAGGCGATTGAGCGCACGGGCAGCTACCACGGCCTCTACCACGTATTGGGCGGCGTGATCAGTCCCATGGACAAGATTGGCCCCGAGCAGCTGCACATTCGCGAGCTGCTGGCGCGTCTGGGCCACGAGGATATCCATGAGGTCATCATCGCCACCAACCCCAATATTGAGGGCGAGACCACGGCGAGCTACCTGGCCCGCACTATCAAGCCGCTGGGCGTCGAGGTGTCGCGTCTGGCGAGCGGCCTGCCCGTGGGCGGCGACCTGGAGTATGCCGACGAGCTTACGCTTGGCCGCGCCATCGAGGCCCGTCGCGCGATTTAGGTGGCGAGCCTGCTCCTGCCGTATGTTTTCCTCGCGACGCACGGGGTAGTCATAATTTCCCCGAGCGACTGTGGGTTTGTTGTGCAACAAAGATGCTTCGTATCCGCTTATCGCATGGATGCTTCCGCTCGCATCCTTAATTTGCCCATTCGTTGCGCAACCTTTTGGGTTCGCTGATACACTCAAATATGGATTTGAATGAATGCGCCGCTCCCGAGCGGCGTGTTTTTCTTGGAGGAGAACGCATGCGGCCCGGTGGCACTCAGACAAAGCGCGGCGCCGCGGTGCGCATGCGACGCCGACTGGGCTTGGCGCCGCGGGCGTACGCACTGCTATCGTGCTCGCTGGTGCTGGTCATAGCTGGCGTTTCTGCCTATGGCATGACCGTGCCGTCCATGATGCAGGCGCATGCCGCACGCGAACCGCGCGTGGGGCATGAGGTCAAAAGTGACCTGGGTACCACGACTGGATATGCTTGGGCAAGTGTGGTCGCGCATATTGTGTTTGGCACCGACGATGCGGACGGCGCCGAGGCCCCGGACAACGAAGTCACGCTTGCCAATGGCAAAACCATCGTGCTCACCAACACCAAGATCATCGATCGGTTGTCCAACAATAGCGTGGCGGCAACGGTGAATAAGGTCGAGCAGCAAAAGGAGCAGGACGCCCAGCAGTCCGGAAAGCCCGGTAGCTCGGATACTCCTGGCTCCGGCTCGGATTCATCGAGTTCGGGCGGCGGCTCTGGGGCGGGTTCCTCTACCGGAGGGTCTGGAAACGGCGGCTCGACGGGCGGCAACACTGACAACGATGCAAACTCCGGTGGCCTTTCCGCTGCTGAGGAAGAGAGCATTCACAGTTGGCTTGTGACTAAGTACAACATGCTCGACGGCTATGTTTCTCGTGCTAATGACGTGGTCTCGACCTATAACTCTACGGGAGATCCCAGGCCGTGCGACAGCCTGGTCGGGGAGATGTTTGTCATTCGAGCCGAGTTCGGTCGTCAGACATTCTCGCCCCGGTCAAAGTGGTATCAGCAGTATGCCAATCTGTGGGGCTGTTACACCAACCTATGTCAATGGGTTGGCCATTACGGCGATGATGACGTCGCGCTCGGTAACTTCAACAATAACGTGGCGGCGCTTGCCCTATGATGACCGATCTTGCATCCACCACACCACAATCACTCGGTCGCGATCCCATGGTCGGCCTGCGCCTGGCGCGTGTCGACGGGTTTGAGCCGGCCATTGCGCTCGGTCAGGACGAACTGCCTGCCTATCTGCGTCGTTTTACGATGCTGTTTGCCGACGATGCCACCATGCGCCGTGGCGGTATCGGCCGCGTGACGCGTGCCGTCAACGCCCAAGGCGAGGCCGTGGCGCTCAAGCAGCTCATCTTGCCGGCGCGCGATGAGTTCGACGACGATGCCGCTCACGAGGCGCTGGTCGCCAAGTTCAAGGCAGCGTTTCGCGAGGAATACGAATGCCATCGTGCCCTTTCGGGCCTTAAGGGCTTTCCCCGCCTCTATGGCTGGGGCGAGGTCGACGGTGTGCCTGCAATTGTCATGGAATGGGTCGAGGGCGAGACGCTTGCCCGCTTGCGTTCGCGACTCGCCGTGGATGATGCCGGACGCCTGTCGCCGCTTGTGGCGGCGCGTCTGGGTCGCGACCTGTTCGATCTGCTCTGCCGTATGAGTCTGGTGGGTGAGGGCTTTGTCCATCGCGATATCTCGCCCGCTAATATTATGGTGCGTACGGCGCGTCTACCGCTTGACCGGCAGCTTGCCGAGGGCACCTTTGACCTGTGCCTGATCGACTTTGGCTCGTCGCTGGCGCTCGAGCCTGCGTCGGCCGTGGCCGGTACCGGCGGCAAGGCGTCGTTTACGGAGCGTTATGCCACGCTGCGTCGCGCGACGGTTGCCTATGCCCCGCCCGAGATGCTCACCGACGATATTCCCGACCTGCGCGCTTTGCGTATGTCGCCGGCGATCGACGTCTATGCCGCGGCAAGCACGGTTTACGAGCTCATTGCCGGCGTCGCGCCATACGAAGCCGCGCCAGGCACTTCGGGCACCTCGGGTTCGCGCAAAAAGACGCGCGACATCGCGAGCCCCTACCGTCTCAAGATGGACACGCGGCCCGACTATCCCATTGGTGCCCATGCGCCCGGTTGCGATTTGACTCAGCTGCTTCGTCGTGAGCCCGATGTGGCGCTCGCCGCGGCCGAGCAGGCCCAGCAGCTAGGGCTTGAGCCGGATTCCGAAGAGCTACGCGATGCGCTGACGTTTGTCGATGCCCAGCTGTTCGACGTGGTGATGGCCTGTCTGTCCAGCCATCAAAAAAATCGTCCCGAGCCGGCGGCGGTCGAGGCGGCGCTCTCGGCGTTTTGTGACCACTATGCGCAAAATGTCGGTCGTTCGCTCCGCGGCGAGCCGCTCACGCCGTGCCCCATGGATGCGTCCGGCCGCGCGGTTCGTCGCGCGCTGATGGTCGGCGCGACGGTCGTCTGTGGCGTGGTTTGGGCTGTGGTCGTGGTTTCGGCCGCGCTGCTGGCGTCGGGCGCTCGCGTGACGGCGACTTTGGGATCGCTCATGTGGTCTGGGTCGCTACCGGGTATTATTGCCGCACTGGCGTTGGCTCTGACAGGCATAGCCGGCGTTGCCGCGGGGGCACTTGCGCGCGATCGGCGCTCGGGCTTCCTGCAGGGTGTGCTTGCGCTTTCTGCCTGCGAGGTTCCGGTGCTGGTTGTGGCTGCATGTAGCGTATTTTCCCAACGCGCCGTGATGGGCGGCCTTGTTGCCGCCCTGGTTGCAACCTATACGCTTACGTGGTTTTTGCTTGCGATGGGCTTTGCCTTTGAACTTCCCGTTTCGGCACCGCGACGCACAAAAGCCCAGATGGCGACTCCGCTTGCCGGTGGAGCCGCAGCTGCCCGTACTTTTGGCGGACCTGTCGAAGTATCGTCCGATTCTATTTCTACGACCAAGGAGGCCTAGGTCATGGCATCTCAAGTTGAGCTCACCCCATGCGGGGCCATGTTTGACATCTTTAAGCGTGCGGCGCATCTGAGCCATATCGAGCTGTGCGGCTTGGTGCTTTCGTCCCGTCCGCTCGCCGACGGCCGCAGCCCGCAGAGCCGAGCCGCCGATCGCTCTTGGGTTTCCCGCTTTATCGTTCGCGCGCCGGTCGGCACGCTTCAGCAGCGCTACTTTGCCGAATACGGTACCTCGGCTGCGCGTATTATGTCGCAACTGGCCCTGCGCCAGCGAAATCCCATGGACTCCACGGCTGTGATCAATATGGTGTGCGGTCCCGCAGGTGAGCCGATGGTACGCGCGCTCGAAGAGTGCCACCAGGACACGAATCTCTATCGCAACGCGCTCGATCGCCTGTCCCAGGCGGCGGAACTCATGCCCGCCGAGCGCGCCGAGGCCGTGCTGGTGCTGTTTGTCGCCGTCGGTTGTTCGGCGGATGTGCGGTCCTCGGTGAACTATGCCATCGACTACGCACACGCGACCTGTGGCGGAGGCACATCCACGCCGCGTTCGCTTGGCATGTCGCTGACTGCGGGCGAACGCGAACCCGCCCCGGCGCACCCCTTGGGCTTGCTGCGCGTGCAAAACAGTTTTGTCGTGAGCGCCCCGCGCTGGATTCAGCCGAGTGAGGAAGGCGTCGAGATCGGCGCGCTGGCAACGGGGGAGGGCGACATCACCGACGTCGGCGACGATGTCTCGGCCCGCCATGCCCATATCTGGTGCGATGCTCAAAATATCTGGCACGTCGAGGACTTGTCGTCCACCAACGGAACCGTGGTGGTAAACGGGGCCACGCGCGTCTGCATTCAGGTCGAGCCCGGCCGTTCCGCCCAACTCAATCCCGGCGACGAGCTCAAGCTCGGCGAATCCACTACCTACGCCATCCTCTTCGGTGCTCTCTAGCCAACCCCTCGATAAGTTGCGGTGAAATAGTTCTTGTTTAAGGCTGCGAACAGCAAAAAGGCGACAAAAGGCAAAGGATTTGGTGGGTGTAAAACGAGGTCGTTTGCGGGCGG
>CAVALS010000177.1:0-4982 GCA_963589385.1 Bacteroidaceae bacterium | reverse complement strand
CGAGGCGGGTAAGTTTTTCGCTCGGTCAGGTCCTGGGCTCGCTCGGAAAGCACATTAAGTGCTTTCCGGCTCGTGCGGAATCTACGAAAAACTTACCCGCCTCGCCCGGCCAGGTCCTGCGGTGACTTGCTTGCCGTCTGGATGGCGTCTTGGCGCCTAGATACTTTGGCTGATGTTTATTGAACGAAGGACGCTCCTTGTTGATGAGGGGCGTCCTTCTGGTTTTGGTTACTTTGGAATTGTGGTCGTGCCCTTACTTGGCGTCTGCCCAGGTCACTCCAGTCGAAGCTTCGGCGATTAGGGGGACGTGGAGGTCTACTACGTGTTCCATGACGTCGCGGACCATGGTGGTTAGGCGCTCGACTTCGTCGATGGGGCACTCAAAGTCCAGTTCGTCGTGCACTTGCAGGATCATGTGGGCGGCAAAGCCCTCTTCTTCCAGGCGGCGGCTTACGCGGGCCATCGCGATCTTGATGATGTCGGCCGCGGTGCCCTGCATGGGATGGTTCATGGCCGTGCGCTCGCCAAAGCCGCGAAGTTGCGGATTTTTGGCCTTGAGCTCGGGAATATGGCGTCTGCGGCCATACATGGTCTCGGCGTAGCCCGTCTGCTTGGCACGTGCTACCACGTTGTCGAGGAACGTACGCACGCCCGGGTAGGCCTCGTAGTAGCGGTCGATCATGTCGCGTACCTCGACCACCGAGATATGCAGCGACTGCGACAGGCCGTAGGCCTGCTGACCATACACGATGCCAAAGTTCACGGCCTTGGCGCGACTGCGCAAGTCGGGCGTTACCTCGGACACCGGCACACCAAATACGCGCGCCGCCGTCTCGGCATGGAAGTCCTCGCCCTCGTTAAAGGCGCGCACCAAGTGCTCGTCACCCGAGAGATGCGCCAGCAAACGCAGCTCGATCTGCGAGTAGTCCACCGCCAAAAAGACGCTTCCCTCGCCTGCCGAAAACGCCGTCTTGACGGTACGACCCAGCTCCGAGCGCGTCGGGATGTTCTGCAGGTTCGGGTCGCTCGAGGACAAACGCCCCGTTGCCGTGATGGTCTGGTTGTACGTAGTGTGCACGCGACCGTCACCACGGCGCAGCGGGCCCAGCGTATCCAGATAGGTGGACTTGATTTTGGACTTTTCACGCCAATCCAAGATCAAACGCACGATTTCGTGGTCACGCGCAAGATCGCTCAACACCTTGGCGTTGGTCGAATAGTAGCCGCGCTTAGTCTTCTTGAGGCCCTTGGTCGGAAGCCCCATCACATCAAAGAGCACATGCGACAGCTGCATGGGACTGCCGATATTAAAGGTCTCGTCACCCGCCAGGTCGCGAATGCTGCGCTCGACCTCGGTGATCTGGGTCGCCAGGCCCTCGGACAGATTACGCAGGCGGTCGGGATCCACGAGCATGCCCGCGCGCTCCATCTTGGCAAGCACCGGAACGAGCGGCATCTCGATGCCATCGAACACGTTGGCGGCATTCTCACGGGCCATGCACTCGCGCAGCGGTGCGACCAGCGCCAGCGTCAAGGCCGCCGTGCGAGCGGCGGGCGCCGGAGCGTCCTCACCGGCACCCTCTGCGCCGCGCGCCGCAGGCAGCGCCATCTGCAGATACGTATCGGCAAGATATGCCTCATCGAACTCGGAGCGATCGGAATCCAGCAGATAGGCAGCGACCACGGTATCGAAGATACGCGTGGAATCGGCAGCGAGCGGATCCATGAGCTCGGGCTCAGAAGAATCGATGGGCGAAAGCTCGTGCAGCAGCGCCTTCGTATCCGGGCTCGCCACGCGGCCCTCCATAAACAGGCGCGCAAGCACGCCGGCGATCACACCGTGAGCGAAGTTGAAGCCATCGACTACGGCAGTGGAGGCGCCGTCGCCCTCCTCGAGCGCGAACAGGCCCTTGGACGTCGCCAACCACAGCGTGCGCGTCAGTCCAAAGAGCGCGCCCTCTTCCTTGTCGTCGTCCACCACGGCGGCGACCCACTCGCCGGCATCAATCGCGCGGGAGACCTCAGCCGCAACGGCACCAAGCGCGTCAGCATCGCCGGCGGCTGCGCGAACCATCGCAGGTATCTCAAACACACTGGAGGCAGCAGCAGCCCCGCCCTCGCCGCCGATCAGCGCCAAGAAACGGTTCTGCATGGCGGTGATACCAAGCGTGCCCAGCGCCGCGGACACTTCGTCGGCAGAAAACGCCGGGAAGGACGTTTCGTCAAAGTCGAGCTCGACGGGCGCATCGGTGCGAATGGTTGCGATCTTGCGGCTCAGCAGTGCATCGTCGATGTGCGCACGCAGGTTCTCGCCCATCTTGCCCTTGACCTCGTCGGCATGCGCGATGACCTCGTCCAAGCTGCCGTACTGTGCGATGAGCGCGCTCGCCTTTTTGGGGCCGATGCCCGGTACGCCGGGAATGTTGTCCGACGTATCGCCCTTTAGACCGTAAAAATCGGGCACGAGCGCCGGCGTAATGCCGTGATACAGGTCGTCCACGCTCTCGGGCGTCATGATCGCCACGTCGGACAGGCCCTTGCGAGTCGAGACCACGTTGACGTGCTCGGTCACGAGCTGATACATGTCGCGGTCGCCGGTCACCAGCAGCATGTCGCAGCCGGCCTCCTCGCCCAGGCGCGCCATGGTTCCCAGGATATCGTCGCCTTCCCAGCCCTCGGACTGCAGAATCGGCACGTTGAGCGCGGTGAGCAGCTCCTTGATCATCGGGAACTGCGCATGCAGATCGGGGTCCATGGGCGGGCGTTGCGCCTTATACTGCGGCAGCATCTCCATGCGCACGCGCGGTTTGCCCTTGTCAAACGCCACGACCACACCGTCGGGGTTAAAGGCATCGATCATCTTAAGAAACATGTTCAGAAAGCCAAAGATCGCGTTGGTGGGGCGACCGTCCGGCGCGTTCATGGTCGGCGGCACGGCGTGGAAGGCGCGGTGCATGAGCGAGTTGCCGTCGATAACGGCAAAAGTGCGGCGCTTGTCAGACATATTGAATACCTCGCTTTGGGCTGGGCACGGTTTGCTCACTCCAGTTTACACGCTCCCCGCCCCGCGGCCACCTCACATCAAGCTCCCCCGCCACCGTGAGCCCGCGCGTGATACGATGGCTCACGGTACATCAACCAGCACGATCGATCCGAAAGGAGACTGCGTCATGGAGCGTCCCTGCGCATGGAAAAAGTACACGCCACAGCAAGTCGAGGAGCTCGAGGGGCTTTGCCGCGGCTATAAGCAGTTTTTGAGCGAGAACAAGACCGAGCGCCTGTGCGTCAAGACCGGCATCAAGATGGCCGAGGAGGCGGGATACGTCGACCTGGAGACCGTGATCGCCGAGGGCCGCGAGCTCAAGGCAGGCGACAAGGTGTACGCCGCCAACCACGGCAAGGACCTTATGCTCGTCAACCTGGGCACCGCCCCGCTCGAGCAGGGCTTTAACATCCTGGGCGCCCACGTGGACTCGCCGCGCCTGGACCTTAAGCAGAATCCCGCCTTCGAGGCCGGCGACATGGCCTACCTCGACACGCACTACTACGGCGGCGTCAAGAGCTACCACTGGGTAGCCTCCCCGCTCGCACTCGTGGGCGTCATCTGCAAAAAGGACGGTACCACCGTCGACATCAATATCGGCGACAAGGCGGACGACCCGGTCTTTACCATCTCCGACCTGCTGATCCACCTCTCGAGCGAGCAGATGTCCAAGCCTGCCAAGGACGCCGTCGATGCCGAGATCCTCGACGTGATCGTGGGCGGTCGTCCCGTCAAGTTCGATGGGGACGACAAGGACGCCCCCAAGGAGCCCGTCAAGCAGATGTTCCTGGACATCCTTAAGGAGCAGTACGACGTCGAGGAGGAGGACTTCCTCTCCGCCGAGATCGAGGTCGTGCCCGCCGGCCCCGCCCGCGACATGGGCCTCGACCGCTCCATGATCTTGGGCTATGGCCACGATGACCGCGTCTGTGCCTACCCCTCCATGCTCGCCCAGATCGACGTCGCCAACGTGGAGCGCACGAGCATCACGCTCATCGTCGACAAGGAGGAGATCGGCTCCGTGGGCGCCACCGGTATGACGAGCCGCTTCTTCGAGAACACCGTCGCCGAGATCATGACGCTCGCCGGCGAGAATAGCCCGCTGGCCCTGCGCCGTGCACTCGCCCGCAGCCGCATGCTCTCCTCTGACGTGTCCGCCGGCTTCGACCCGGGCTATGCCGGCAAGTTCGAGACCAAGAACGCGGCCTTTATGGGTCGCGGCCTGTGCTTTAACAAGTACACGGGCAGTCGCGGCAAGGGCGGCTCCAACGACGCCGATGCCGAGTATGTGGCCCTCATCCGCGACATCATGGACGAGGCGGGCGTGGACTTCCAGACCTGCGAGCTCGGTCGCGTCAACGCGGGCGGCGGCGGCACCATCGCCTACATCATGGCCAAGTACGGTATGAACGTCATCGACTCCGGCGTTGCCGTCCTGTCCATGCACGCCCTGTGGGAGGTCGCCAACAAGGCCGACATCTACGAGGCATATCGCGGTTACAAGGCCTTCCTCGAGCGCGCCTAGCAAACCCTCGTAAGGCGCACCAAACCAGCCCTTTATAACTTGCGGTGAAATACGGACTAAACTGGCCCATAAACGGCCAAAACAGACCGTATTCCACCGCAACTTTTTTGGCAGAGGAGAGTCCATGCTGCAGGTCATCATTTCGCCCGCCAAGCAGATGCGCGCGGCCCAAGATGCTTTTGAAGTCCTGGGCATTCCACCTTTTGCGCACGAGACGGCTCGCCTCCACCGCGCACTGCTAGATATCGAACGAAATGAAGGCAGCGGCGGCCTGCAGGCGCTATGGAACGTGAGTGACAAACTGCTGGGGCCTTGTCTCAACACCCTGCATAAGTTCGGGCCCATCCTGAAAAGCGGCGATCTCGACAATCCCGCACTCGCCCGACACCTCTCCCCCGCCGCCATGTCCTATCA
>CAVALS010000176.1:0-5004 GCA_963589385.1 Bacteroidaceae bacterium | reverse complement strand
CCGTGCCCAAAATGCGGATATTGAGCTTGTTGGCAATGACGCCGGCTGCCTTAGGGATACGTCCGGCTTTGGCCAGGTTTTCGTAATTGCACAAGCTGAAGAGGATTTTGCTGTTCTGCTCAAGGCTATCGAAGTATGCGCAAGCGTCCTCGAATGAGACATCCGGATTGCTTGCAAGATAGCGGTCGAACAGCAAGAAAATGAGGTCCATTTTGCCGCCAGCTGCGCGCGAATTGACTAGGTGAATCTGCCGGTCGGGCTCCTCGGCAAGAACCATATCGCGAGCCGTGGCTGCTGCGTTGTAGCTGCCCGACACGCCCTCAGAGATCGGCATGCAGATGGTCTTGTCTGCCAATTTGAAGAGCTCGGCCCACTCCCCTACGCTGGGACAAGCGCTCGAAGAAGCGTTCGTCTCCGCCTGAACAGCGCAGTTTAGTTCATGAACATCGAGTGAAAGGTCATCGACGAATTCACGCTCCCCCACTCGAATTTTGAGGGGCGCAAATGCAAAGGTGGTATGGGGCGCGGTCGGTTGCCAATCGCGGAGGTTACAGCTTGAATCGGAGATAAGTGCCCAGCTCATAGAGGGTCCTTTCTAATTGTTCCTCAACAATTATAGCCATCTTGCAAACTGAATGTACGGCTATCTAGTTTTGAATACTAGATAGCCGTACAAGATTAGAGAAAAAAGAATGGACCTCGCGACTTAAAGCCACGAGGTCCACATTCACACGCTGTGTAAGATGACTTAGTAACGCACGAAGATATAGTTGTTGTTCATGCCGGCGGCAACGGAGCTGATGATAACACCCGTGTTGTAGTCAGAAGCATGAATCATCTGACCTCCACCGATGTAAATGCCGGTGTGGTACGAGTTGACCACAACGTCACCGGGCTGCGGATCGGAGACGCGCGTCCAGCCCATAAAGGTACCCGTGGTGCCCAGGCGGCAATAGCGACCAGTGAGGCAATAGCTAACAAAACCAGAGCAGTCGAAGCTGTTCGGGCCAATTCCGCCCCAGGAATAAGCGCAACCAAGCTTGCTGTATGCACGCGAGACAACAGAACCGCCATCGACGGACTGGCTCGGAGCAGAAGGCGTCGGAGCCGGAGCAGGCGTAGAGGGCTGCGGCGTCGGAGCAGGTGCCGGCGTAGGAGCCGGAGTGTTGCCGCCCTGGTTGTTGTTATTGCTGGTCTGACCACCGTTGTTGGTGTTCTCGGTCGTACCGGCAGTCTCGTTGCTCACCGTGGCCTTCTCGGCGGTGCTGGCGTTGATGCCGGCCTGCAGCGCGGCGTTGGCCTCGGCCTCTGCGGCAAGCTCGGCCTGCAGCTGCGAATCCAAGGAGTTTACGACGTTCTGGGCTTCAGCCTGCTGGGCGTTAAGCTCGTCGACCTTCTTTTGCGTGGTGGCGACGTTCTTCTCTTGCTCGGCCTGCTTATCAGTGAGCTGCTGCTTAAGCTCCTTGACCTCTTGAATGGTCTGAGCCTGCTTATCGGAAACTTTGCCGTAGTAGAACAGACGGTTGAGCATATCGCTCAGGTCATCGACGCCCGTCAGAACCTGAAGCAGGCTCAGACCGCCGGTTTTGTATTCGCCGGCGACATAGGTCGAGAGCTTGGCCTGACCATCGGCGATCTCCTGCTGCTTTTGCGTGATCTCGCCAGCAGTCTGATCGAGCGCCTGCGTCTGCGTTGCAAGCTCATCGTAAATCTGCTGGGTTTGGGTACCGATCTGCTCGAGCTTCGTACGAGCAGCGGCAAGGTCGGATGCGGTATCGGCGTAGGCAGGAGCCGCGAGGCCCAAGCCCAAAACACAAGCGAGGGTTGCCGTAGCAGCGCAGCGTGCCATGTTTTTGTGCGTGTTTGCTGTGCGCATGTAGCTTCCTTTCCAGTAACTAAGGGTAACGGCTAGTCCACCGTCACCAGGCTAAAGAGCTCCACATCGTCATCAGACGGCGTGAGCTTCTCGCGCGGGTTGAGAAACGCAAGCTCAAGGATACAACCGTAACCGACAAGCTTTGCGCCCATATCTCGCACCAGTTTACCTGTTGCCTCGACGGTTCCGCCCGTCGCGACCAAGTCGTCCAGAATCAACACGGTATCTTTAGAGCTGATAGCGTCGGCATGGATCTCAATGGAATCCGTTCCGTACTCGAGCTCGTAGCTCTGGCTTACGGTCTCGCGCGGCAGCTTGCCCGGTTTACGTGCGGGAACAAAGCCAGCGCCAAGGGCTACAGCCACCGGTACGCCAACCATAAAGCCGCGAGCCTCGGGACCCACGACCTTGGTGATTCCCATGCCGGCAAAGTGCTCGGCGAGGGAATCGGTCATGGCTTTGAGCGCCTCGGGATTGCCAAAGAGCGGCGTGATGTCTTTAAAGATGACTCCGGGCTCGGGATAGTCGGGGATGTCGACGATTTGAGATTCGAAGTCGTACATTGCATGACCTTTCAATGGGTTGCCGAAATTTCAGCAGCGGTTATTTGCCCGCGGTGGCGGTGCCGGATTGCGAAGGGGCGACGACCTTGAGCGGCTTTACGAGAGAATCCTCGTGCGAAGCCGGTGCGGCTGTCTCTTCGTTTTTGGCCTTGGTGGACTCGGAGCGAGTAATTTCCTCATCGAGTGCATCGATGTCGGCGTCCTCGACCACGGCGTTGAGCGACTCAAAAACGCGGTTCTTGAGCAGCGCAGTGTGCACACCTTCCGTCAGGTCGTGAAGCTTCTTAAACGCACGCTCGAGCTTGGCGTCGCGCTCGTCATCGGAGGTATCCATTCCGAGCATGCTCACGAGCACCTGCTCAAACATCGAGGACTCGCGGTTGGCGGAAGACACGTACTGACGCAGGTTGCGCGGCTCGATATGGAAGCGTGACAGCTCGGAGCAGTAGCGGATGATCGGGAAATCGCGACCATCGACGAGCTCACGATTCTGCGGACTCTTGATGATGCGAATGAGGTCGTTCTCGGCGAGCGATCGGATAAACGAAATCTCGACGCCCAGCATATCGGGAATGGTCTCGATGGGATGCAGCTTTTGTTTAGTCTCCTTGGGCTCCGTCTTGAGCGGAACATCGGACAGCAAGCCCACCTCGTAGGCGAGCGTCGACAGGTCCGTGGCGTTTTCCAAGCGCTGCTTAATCACGTTGAGCGGCATGTAGCGAGTCTTCTGCAAGTGCAGGATGACCTCTAGGCGATCAACGTCCTCCTTGGAGTACTGACGGTATCCCTTAGGCGTACGATGAGGGGTAATGAGCCCCTCATCCTCTAGAAATCTAATTTTTGAGTTCGAAAGATCGGGGTATGCGCCTCGAAGTAGGTTGACGACTTGGCCGATACTCAGATAGTTGCGTTCGGCCATGCCCTACTCACCGGTTTCGATGCGCTCCGGCGTGCTCTCGTGGTAGATGAGCGTAAACGTACCGATCTGGACGGAAGAACCGTCGTGCAGCGGGGCTGCATTGACGATGGCACCGTCGACCCAGGTGCCATTGAGCGAGCCCAAGTCCTCGATGCGAGCGCCGAGGCCCTCGCGAATAATGCGCGCGTGGCTGCGCGAAACGGTCATGTCATTGAGGAAGATGCCGTTCGCAGGATCGCGGCCGATGGTGGTCACGTCGTCCTCGAGCTCAAAGGCGGCACCAGTCTGCGGACCCTTGACGATGGACAGAACGGGGGCGGTGATGCGCACGTTGGCCATGAGGTCGGGAACGGTGACGTCGCTTGAAGGCACGCGGAATACGCAGGTAGCGTCAGCAGTCTTATCATTCTGAGGCATATTGTTAACCATGTTGTCCATGACAACCCCTAACTTATCGCGGACGTGCCGCAAATAATGAACCGTACGTAATCATACCCCAACGAATCAGTCTTCGATTTCAGGGTTCAGAAAGTCGATGTCCTCGTCTTCGGGATGCATGAGAGCCTGTTTAATGGCCGCTCCGCCCTTAATGGAGTAGATGACAGCCGTGAGCATGGAGAAGATCACGCCGCCGTACACAAAGAAGATGCCGAGGGGCACCGAGCTTCCGTTGAGGCCTGGGAAGGCCGTAAGGGCTGAAGGCAAAAGATGCAGGCCGTCAATAACGGGGAACCCGAGTAGCATGAGCGAGAAGCCGGTCATGAGCAGCGCTGTGGCAATCTTTCCGGGGAAGACGACGTCAATGGGACGAGGGTGGTAATGGCGAACGATAAGTGTGCCGATGCCCAGATAGATGTCGCGGCCAATAATGAGCACGCAGACCCAGATGGGAAGCTCGCCGCGGACTACCAGGCCCAACACGCCGGTAAACAGCAGTGCACGGTCGCAAATGGGATCCATGACCTTGCCGAGCCACGAGACCGTCTTAGTCATGCGGGCGATCTGACCGTCCATCCAGTCGGTGGAGGCGGCAACGGCGTAGATTGCGATGGCGATGACGCGATTGTTATCCGTCACAAACAGGTACAGAAATACCAGGGTGAGGATCAGGCGCGTAAAGGTGATGAAATTGGAGATCGTAAAGATCTTATTCGACGGGTAATCGGAAGTGCCGATAAGCTCCTTTTTGATCTTCTTTTTGATGCCCACAGGACTCCCCCGCTGGTTAACGACAAAACTTTCGATACTATACCCGTTCCGGCGATGTCTATCCAGCGCAGCCATAGAGAGTCCAGACATGTGGAGGGCGCCTCTGGGCTGCGCTGGATTCTGCATTTGTGTACATCAGCCTCCAAAAGCGACATTTTTCGGCTTCTTTGGTGGCTGGTTTACACGTTTTGATTCGGTGATTACATCGATCGGGAAAGTTGTTGCTTTAGCAAATGCGTGCGGGTCGAGATTGGCTGGCACCAAAAGAGCCCATCGGCCGTTACGGCTTCGTTAGAAACGCGCCCCACCATGGATGGTGAAGCCGAAAGGTAAGACGCGCGGGCACGGTGAATCGGCCCGCGCGCCCGGAAGAGAAAGGATAAACCCATGGGTTACATGCTCGAGACGCGCGGGCTCACCAAGCGCTTCGGCCGCGG
>CAVALS010000175.1:0-5022 GCA_963589385.1 Bacteroidaceae bacterium | reverse complement strand
TCGCCCACCAGGCCGATGATGGTCTCGTTCTCGCCGCGCGAGACGTCGGTCTTGAGTCCTTTTTTCTCGATCCAGCTGACGATATGGCTGACGGCCTCGTCGCTGGCGCTCTGCTTTAAAATTGCAATCATGGTGTGCCTCTCACCTCGATGGATAGCCCTTGCAAAAACGGCCCGCATCGCGAGCCGTGTATATATGGTGCATGTGAGTTTATACTATCTGCCTCGCTTTTGCCGCCTAAAGCGCGCCGTCGCGGCGCGTCTCCCACGTAATTGCAAAGCTTTTTCTATTATTTTGTTAGCCCGTGGCGCACTTGGGTATAATGCCTACCGTTCGCCCTATTAGCTCAGGGGATTAGAGCGTCTGCCTCCGGAGCAGAAGGCCGTTGGTTCGAATCCAACATGGGGCACCATCGAACGTAAGACCGTCCGAACCTCGCATGGTCCGGGCGGTTTTTTTATACCGACGCGACGTGATGGGACGTGGTATGGCAGCAACGAATATCGAGCGCGGACTCTCGACCGCCGAGGTCGAGGAGCGCATCGCCGCCGGTAAAATCAACCGCAACATGGAACTCAAGACCAAGTCGGTCAAAGAGCTCATCATCGAGAACCTCTGCACGCTGTTCAACTTGATCAACGTGGTCTTGGCGATTTTGGTATTGCTGACCGGTTCGTTTAAAAACCTGACGTTCCTGTTCGTGGTGTTCTTGAACACGGCGATTGGCGTCATTCAGTCCATGCGTTCCAAGCGGATGGTCGACAAGCTCACGCTGCTCACCTCTAAGAAGGCCATCGCGGTGCGCGACGGCGCCGAGGTGGAGCTCGACCTAGACCAGATCGTGCTCGACGATATCATTCGCCTGGGGCGCGGTGACCAGATTCCCACCGACGCCGTGGTGGTGTCGGGTGAGGCGCTCGTCAACGAGAGCCTGCTGACGGGCGAGAGCGACCTCATTAAGAAACAGCCGGGCTCCGAGCTCATGAGCGGCAGCTTTATCGACTCGGGCCTGCTGCGCGCCCGCGTGATCCATGTCGGCGCCGATAACTACGTGGAAAAGATCAACAACGAGGCCAAGTACGTCAAAAAGGTCAATTCCGAGATCATGAACGCGCTCAACGCCATCGTGCGGTTTGCGAGCATTATTATGATTCCGCTTGGTCTGGCGCTCTTTACCTCGAGTGTGAGCGAACTGTGGGATGCCGCGGGAACCCCGGGCGATAGTGCGCTTTCTTGGTGCTTCTCCGAGCTGCTGGCCGGTCGTGTGCCTTCTTCGTCGCTGCTGTCCACGGTGGGTGCCCTGTTGGGCATGATTCCGCAGGGCCTGGTGCTGCTGACCTCGTCGGTGCTCGCGATTGCCACGGTGCGCCTGGCGCGTCGCAAGGTGTTGGCACAGCAGCTCTACTGCATCGAGACGCTCGCGCGCGTCGACGTTTTGTGTCTGGACAAGACGGGCACCATTACCTCGGGCCGTATGGAGGTCGAGGGCACCTATCCGTTGCCTGTTGAGGGTGTTGGCTTTGGCGCGGACTCGGACGAGGCGGCTGTCCCCGTCGAGACCACGGTGCTCGACTTTGCGCTTGCCAACGTGGCGCGTGCGACCTCGGCAGATGCCAACGAGACCTGCCAGGCGCTGCTCAATTACTACGCCGATCGTCCGGTCGAGGTCTCCGAGCCGCTGTCGGTTATTCCCTTCTCGTCGTCCAAAAAGTGGAGCGGCGCGTCGTTTGCGCAGGGCTCCTATGTGATGGGCGCCGCGCAGTTTGTGCTTTCGGACCGTGTGTTTTCGCAGGTCGAGAACCGTGTCGCCGAGCTCGCCGATACCTGCCGCGTGCTCGTGGTGGCGCTCGTGGACGGCTTTACGCCCGATGGCGATATGGTGGGCGAGGCCGAGCCCGTGGGCTTTGTGACCATTCGCGATGAGATTCGCACCTCGGCGGCCGAGACTATCGGCTACTTTAACGAGCAGGGCGTGACCCTCAACGTGATTAGCGGCGACGACCCGCGTACGGTGTCGTCGATCGCGCGTGTGGTGGGCGTGCCGGGCGCCGACGCTTACGTGGACGCGACAACCCTCGATACACCGTCCAAGATTGATGCGGCAGTGGACCGTTACCACGTCTTTGGGCGTGTGACGCCGCAGCAGAAGCGCGAGCTCGTACAGGCGCTCAAACGCCGCGGGCACACCGTGGCCATGACGGGCGACGGCGTCAACGACGTGCTCGCGCTCAAGGAGGCCGACTGCTCCGTGGCGATGGCCGCCGGCTCCGATGCCGCACGTAATGTGGCCGAGATCGTGCTCGTCGATAACGACTTTGCCTCGATGCCCGCTGTGGTGGCCGAGGGCCGTCGTTCTATCAATAACCTGCAGCGCTCCGCCGCGCTCTTTCTGACCAAGACGCTATTCGCGATGGGCCTGGCGGCGCTGTGCATCGCGCTACCGCCGTATCCCTTTGAGCCCATTCAGATGACGCTCATCAACTTCTTCTGCATCGGTGCGCCGGGCTTTGTGCTGGGTCTGGAGCCCAACAACGCCCGCGTGAAGGGGTCGTTCTTGACCAACGTGCTTAAGCGTGCGCTGCCGGCGTCGATTGCGGTCATTTTGGCCGCGGCGCTCGATATCTTTGTGGCGCGCGTATTTGGCTTTAGCCAGCTTACGCTTTCGACCATGTGCCTGCTCACGTCGTGCGCGGCGAGTGTCAGCCTGATCTGGCGCATCTCGCAGCCGCTCACGCCCTTGCGCGTGGTGCTTTTCGTGTTTGTCGTCGCCGGTATTTTGACGGGCGTTATCGGGTTCCCGGAGCTGCTGTCCATCGCCAACCTGTCGATGGGTCAGATGGTCATTTTGGCGGTTATCATCGTCTTTACCTGCGCGGTGTTCTTTAAGCTTGCCACGATGATGGACTCGCTTAAGCCCCGTCGCCGTCATGCGGCTACCGGCTTTGGCCGTGGCGTGCGCGTTCGCCTGGGTCGCGGCGGCGGCAAGGTTAGCTCGACGGGATCGACCGCCGGGCGTTTTGCCAAGCGCGTTGCCGCCGATATGGCGCAGCGCCGTGAGGCGCGCACTGTCCGCGAGGCCGAGGCCCGTGCACTCGAGGGCGTGGCCCAGGCCCAGCCCAAGAAAAAGAAGAGCGCCGTTGCCAAGCGCTCCCGCGTGACCAAATCGGCCCAGGGCATCAAGGTATCGATGCCCAGCAAGAAGAATAAGCCCGTAAAGAAAGACTAGCCCCAACGCCTCCCTAAGTTGCGGTGAAATAGGGACTGTTTAAGCGTTTTAACCTCCTATTCAGTCCCTATTTCACCGCAACTTAGGGGTGAGCGGGGATGTTGAATTGGTGCCTTGCGCTTGTGGGGCCGTGTCGATGTTATGCTCTAACCTCAATTGTTTGAATTGCTTCGGAAAGAGGATGCCGTGATCTGCCCGCATTGCCTAAAGACCATCGAGGACGGCGCCTCGTTCTGCCCCTATTGCAACGCTTACGTTGGTCCGGGCGATGGCCCCGAGCATACTGAGTTCGTGTTCTGCGACGGCTGCGGCGCCCGTCTGTCCCCGCATGACCGTACCTGTCCCAAGTGTGGACGCCCCGCGCCAGGCATCCTTTCCGAGGACGCGGCCGCATCCGACCTGGCCGCAGGGCGCACAGCCGGCTTTCCGCGCCTGACGCAGGAGCAGATCGATACCGAGGTGCCCCACGCGCCGGCATCTGCTGCCGCGGTGCTCTCCGACGCAGCCGACCCCAACGAGACCTGCGTGCTGCCTGCCTTCGATAAGGACTTTGGCATCCCCAAGGTCGATATCCCCACGCCGGTGTCCCTGCGTGATGATGCCCAGTCCAAAAAGCAAAAGCCCAAGCGCAAGGTCCACCCCGACGAGGATGCCTATCACAAGCACAAGCGCCATATCCCCAAACCGCTCATCGTCATCGCGTTGCTCGCCGCCGTGTGCGGTGGTGCGTATTGGTTTGTGACTGCCGATCCCATGGGCGTCATGCCCGGCTTCTACGACCAGTTTGGCCAGGCCGCCAAGACCACCTTCCCGTCTCGCCAAAAGGGCGAGGCCACCGAGAAAGAGCCCAAGCAAGAGGATACGTCCGAGGTCGTTCAGGAGGAGACCGTCTTAACCGACGACCAGCTCTACTCCAGGCTCGACGGCTTGTACCAGACCATCGTGTCGTACAGCGACGAGGATCAGATCGGCGAGGTCATCGATTCGTTTAATAACGGCTATCTTCGTACACCGCTCTCCACCCGCCAGGAGCTGTCGCAGAGCGCCTATGCCCTGCGCGATCAGATTAAAAAGACCCAGGATGAGCTCAACAACCTCAAGGTTCAGGACGATACGGTCTATGCGGAGGACATTGATCACCTAAAGCAGCTTGCCCAGTGGATGTACGAGCGTGCCGACGTGATCTGCCAGAGCTGGGATATCTCGCTGTCCATTCCCGACGGCGAGTCGCTGAGCGCCCGTCAGAGCGAGATCCTGGCGCCCATCGCACAAGGCGGCAACAGCGCGCTTAACCAGTACGACGCCAACGTGAGCGCCTGGAGGCCGCAGCAGCGTTCATAATTTGTTGCCCTCCGGCGGCATAACCTGCGTGCGCAATTGATGGAAGCCCGTGCTTATTGCTACAATTCGTACAAATATGCTTTAAACGCACGAGGAAGGAACCACATGTTTGGTTTTAAGAAAGAGCTCTATACGCCCGAGTACCAGCTCGTCGGTGACGAGTGCGCGGTGATCGAGACGTCAAAGGGCACCATCAAGGTCAAGTTTGACGGTGAGGGCGCCCCCATCCATGTGGCGAACTTCTGCGAGCTTTCCACGATGGGCTTCTATGACGGCCTTAAGTTCCATCGCTATGTGCCCGGCTTTGTGATCCAGGGCGGCGACCCCAATACCCGCGATATGTCCGGCGCCGACGTCGCTGCCGGCCTTGAGGGTCCCGACGGCATGCCCGGTACCGGTGGCCCCGGCTACTGCATCAAGGGCGAGTTTGCCACCAATCCGCGCAACAGCCATGT
>CAVALS010000174.1:0-5027 GCA_963589385.1 Bacteroidaceae bacterium | reverse complement strand
CCTCCGCGTGAGGGGTCAAACCATTTGCCTTGAGCACCTCGTCGGGGAGCTCGGAATAGAAGTGCTCGGTGCCGGGCACGCGCTTGAAGACCGGACGGGTGTCCAGGCCAATACGCGGATGGCTCGAGCGGGGCGCGAAGCGATCGCCCTTGGGGAAATCGCGCGGGCTCGGAACGGCGCCGGGCACCTGGTGCAGGCGGCCCGAACCGCTCTCGATGGACAGGACGGAACCCAGAAGGCCGCGGGTGTACTCGTGAATCGGGTTGGTGAGCAGCTCCTTGGTGGGTGCCTGCTCGATAACCTGGCCGGCGTACATAACCGTGATGTTATGGGCAACCTCGGCGACCAGCGCCAGGTCATGCGAAACGAAGATCATGGCAAAGCCGAGCTTGGCCTGAAGATCGTTGAGCAGCTTGATGACCTGCTTCTGGACGGTAACATCCAGAGCGGTCGTGGGCTCGTCGCAGATGACCAGCTTGGGGTCGCGGGTAAGGGCCATAGCGATCAGGACGCGCTGACGCTGGCCGCCGGAAAGCTCGTGCGGATAGCTCTCGAGCGTGCGCTTGGGATCGAGGCCCACGAGCTCCAGGAGCTCCTCGGCGCTACGGGTGCCGCCACGCTTGGTGAGCTGCTTCATCTGGGCGGAAATGAGCATGGAGGGGTTAAGCGAGGACAGGGCGTCCTGGTAGACCATGGCGATATCGGTACCGCGCAGGCCGAACCACTCCTTCTTGCTCATCTTGAGCAGGTCACGGCCTTCCCAGAGGACCTCGCCGGAAAGGTGCTCGTCCTCATCGGTCAGGCCCATGATGGCCAGCGTGGTGATGGACTTACCGCAACCGGACTCGCCCACCAGGCCCATGGTCTGACCAGGACGGACGTCAAAGTTGACATGGTCGACGACGTTGATATCACCGTGATGCTCAAACTGGATGCAGAAGTCACGGACCGAGAGAATCGGTTCGACAGACTCGTCGGGCACATGGCGATCGTCACGCTTGAGCTCAACATCGCGCAGGGCGCCAAGGCGAGCGGAGAGGGACTGGGCCTGCTCCTTGTAGGCGCGAACGGGGTCGGAGACCAGCAGGTCGGCCTCGCGACGCTTGGAGGAATCGGCCGGATCCAGGGCGGCGGAGGGAGCAGCGGCCATGGCGTCGGTAATGCCCTCGGAGAGGATGTTGAGCGCCAGGCAGGTAATCATGATGGCCAGACCCGGGAACAGCGCCTGCCACCAACGGCCGGCAAGCACGCCGCCGCGGGCGTCGGCGAGGATGTTGCCCCAGGTAGCGGTGGGCTCCTGAATACCAGCGCCGATGAAGGTCAGCGAGGCCTCGAAGATGATGGCGTCGGCGACCAGGGTAACGGTGAAGACCATGATCGGGGCGATGCAGTTACGCAGAACATGCTTGATCAAAATCCACGGAGCCTTGGCGCCGGAAACGATGACCGCACGGACATAGTCCTCGCCGTACTCGGACACGATGTTGGCGCGCACGATACGGGCAATCTGCGGAGTGTACATGAAGCCGATGGCGAAGATGATCGACGGCACGGAGTTGCCCAGGATGGAGACGAAGACGGCCGCGAGGGCGATGCCGGGGATGGACATGATGATGTCCAAGATACGCATGATCGTCTCGGAGACGGCCTTGCGCGAAACCGCTGCAAGGGCGCCCACGACCGAGCCGCAGACCAGAGCCATGGCAGTGGCGCCAAAGCCGATGATCAGCGAGTAACGACCACCGTAGAGCATACGCGACAGAATGTCGCGGCCCTTATCGTCGGTACCGAAGATAAATCCGTTGCCGGGAGCCTGGCGAGCCGTAAAGATCTCGACCGGGCTATAGGGGGCAAGAAGGGGCGCCAGAATCGCAGTCAGGGCGACCAGCACCAGCACGACGGCGGCAATCTTAGAAGACAACGTCATCTTCTTCCAGCCACCGAGCTTGAGCCCCTTGGAGGCAGCCTTCTCGAGCTGCTCGGTTTGCTTCTCTCGAATCTTTACCATAATCTACACCGTCCTGATGCGCGGGTTGATGAGCAGGTAGAGCATGTCAACCACGATGTTGATGATGATGAAGGCAAGAGCAACGACGATAACGACGCCCTGAACCAGGTTCGCCTCGTTGCCCTGAACGCCCTGCAGAATCGCGGTGCCCATGCCGGGGAGGTTGAAGATAACCTCGATGACGACGGCGCCGCCCATGAGGTAACCGATCTTAAGGCCGAGGGTGGTGACCGGGGTGATCAGCGCATTGCGAAGAACGTTGATGCCGACGACGACCTTCTCGGGAACGCCGGCGCCGCGAGCCATACGGACATAATCCTTGTCGAGCTCCTCGACCATGGCGGTACGCACGATACGAGTCATCTGGCCCGTCAGCGGAAATGCCAAGGCGATAGCGGGCATGATCATACGTCCCAGATAGCCAACCGGATTCGTGGTGAAGTGAGGCAGAGCACCCGATGCCGGGAGCACCTTAAGGTAGGAAGAGAACAGCAGGATCAACAGAACGGCAAGCCAGAACGACGGGGTTGCCAAGCCGGCGATGGAAAAGACGCGGATCACTTGGTCCGGCCATTTGTCGCGATACAGTGCCGCGATGACGCCGAGCAAAAACGAAACGACCGCACCGATGGCAAGACCGATGAAGGTCAGCTGCATCGTGACGGGCAGGGCCGTGGAGATGCGCTTGGCAACGGAGTTGCGAGCAGCACCATAGGTGCCCATGTCGCCATGGATCAAATCGCCCATATAGCGCACGTAGCGCACGGGCCAGGGGTCGTCCAGACCATACTTCTCATGGTACTCGGCAACCGCCTCGGGCGAGGCACCGTCACCCAACGCCGTGTAGGCGGGGTCGGTCTTGGAGAACGACATAAGGAAGAACACCAGGACGGTGACGCCCAATGCCATGATCGGCAGCGCCACAAGACGCCTTCCAATCAAACGTAGCAAGTTGTTCACGTTCTCTCCCCTTTCTTTTGTCGGTAGGACCAACTGGTATATGAGTACGGATACTCATTACAAGACCCGAGCGACATCGTTGCCGCCCGGGTCTTTGTTTCAACTATGAGGATACGGTCCCAACGACCGACATCCTGCATACAGACTCAAGCGAGTCTTACGCCTTGACGGTCGCAACGCCCCTGAAGGACATGCTCGTCGTGCCGATGCCCTTGAAGCCATCGAGGGCCTCGCCGTTGGGCGCAGTGGACGGATCGTCCCAGAAAGCGGAGACGGTCTTGACATGGACAACGGGGTACAGAACGGCGTTGTCGGCAATGATGTCGAAGCACTCGTTCCACTTCTTCTGCTGCTCGTCGCCCTCGGCGGCAAGAGCCTCATCCATGAGGCCGTGGAGCTTCTGCCACTCAGAGGACTCCTTCCACGGGCAACGGGTCTGCATCCAGACGTTGTCGCCGTACCACCAGTTGAGCAGCAGGTCGGGGTCGGCGCCGAAGCAGGAAGGATCGCCAGGGGCAAGGAGGATATCGTAGGCCTCGCCGCCGTCGATGGCAGCGTAGGTGGCCGGCGAGGTATCGGTCTGGATGGTCACATCGAAGCCGAGAGCGTCGAGGTCGTTCTTGACCTGGGCGGCCATGCCCTTAATCTGCTCGTTGTCGGTGGTACGCAGGGTGATAGCACCCGGGGTGATGCCAGACTCCTCGATGAGCTTCTTAGCCTTCTTGGCGTCGGTCTTGTACACCGTGGAAGCCTCATGATAGTTGGTGAAGCTCTTGGGCAGGTAGCAGCTGGCAGCGGTGGCAAGGCCGGCGAAGGTGTTGCTGACCATCTTCTCGGTGTCGAGCGCATACATGACAGCCTGACGGACCTTGACGTTGTTCCAAGGCTCCTTGGCTACGTTGAACATGATGAAGCGGGTGCCGAAACCCTGAACGTTATCGATCTTGCAGCCGGCGCTCTCAAGCTGGTCGACGGCGTCAGCGGTAACGAGCTCCATAACGAGCGTGGAGCCCTCCTGCTGAGCGGTAACGCGAGCGGTGGGGTCGGTCAGGATGCTGTACTGGATCTTCTTATCCTCGGCAGCATACTCACCGTTGTACTCGGGGTTGGGAACCAGGGTGATCTCGGTATCGGAGATAGAGTCGTACATCCAGGGGCCGGAGCCGATCGGCTGCTTGGCGCGATCCTCCTCGGTCTGGGTGGCCGGGGTAACGCGGACGATGGCCAGACGATCCTTGAGCAGGGAGAAGTTGGGGACCTTGGTCTTGACCGTCACGGTGCTAGCGTCCTTGGCCTCGATGGACTCGAAGGGCTGGAAGAACGGAGCATAGGTAGCGGAAGCGGCGCAAGCGGTGTAGGAGGCAACGACATCGTCAGCGGTGACCTCGGTGCCATCGGAGAACTTGGCGCCCTTGCGGATGGTGACCTCGAAAGTGGTGTCGTCCACAGACTTGGGATCGTCGGTGGCGAGCTCGTTGAAGGTGCTGTAGTCGTGGTAATCGATGCCGTAGAGGCCCTCGACGACGTGCCAGTTAGCACCCAGGCCCACAGCGGAGCCGGTGCTGGCGGGATCGAAGCTGGACGGAGCGTAAGCGGAACCAGCGGTGATCACGCCGCCGCCACGGTTGGCGGAATCGGTGGAACCGGAAGCGGAACCCTCGTCGCTAGAGCTGCCACCGCAGCCGGTGAGACCAAGCCCTGCGACAGCAGCGACGCTGCCGGTGAGGCCGAGGAACGAACGCCTGGACATACCCTTGTTGATGATGGCCATGTCTTCTCCTATCAATAGAGAATCTTACTCGGGAGCACCTAGACTTGCCCCCGCGCAACTTGCGGACGATATATACCTTACCTACCGACGAACCCAACTGAGGTGCCGCGCTCGGCGACCGATACATACATACGCTTGAACGGTATTTACTACCGTTCACCGAATTCGTTGACAAACGATTCGCCAGACAGTATGTATCGGCGAGGTGAGATATCAGTCTTCGTCAACCCGCAGGATAGCAGGGTTGTTCACCATGGCTAGTCAAACGTTTTAGCGTTAATAAAACCC
>CAVALS010000173.1:0-5046 GCA_963589385.1 Bacteroidaceae bacterium | reverse complement strand
GCACCAACGTCGTCTTGCCCGAACCCGAAACACCCGTAACCGCAACGAGACGGCCGCGCGGGATATCGACTTCAAGCGACTTGACGGTATGGATGGTATCGGTCGCCATGCGGATATGGCCCTGGTCGAACATTTCGTCGTCAGTCACCTGCGAGCGCATGCGCTTGGACTCTGTGCGCAAAAACTGGGCGATGCGGCTGCTCTGCGATTGCTCGACCTCGTCCACCGTACCCGCAGCGATCACATTACCGCCGCCTGCTCCGGCAACGGGGCCCATCTCGACCAGATAGTCGGCTTCTGCCAGTACGCGCGTATCGTGGTCGACAACGACCACGGTGTTGCCGTCATCCACCAGATCGCGCATTACGCCTACCAAGCCGTCGACATTGGCAGGATGCAAGCCGATCGAGGGCTCGTCCAGCACATAGAGCACGCCCGTCGAGCGGTTGCGCACCACGCGGGCGAGCTGCACACGCTGGCGCTCACCCGTGGAGAGCGTAGCACCGGCGCGGTCGAGCGAGAGGTAATCGAGCCCCAGGTCGACCAGGCGACGAGCCGTGCTCAAAAACGAATCGCAGATATCCGTCGCCATGGGCTGCATCTCGGCCGGCAAGGATGCGGGCACCCCGCGCACCCACTCAATCGCCTCACCCAGCGTCATGGCCGCGGCCTGCGCCAGATTGATACCGCGCACCTGGGGCTGGCGTGCGGTCTCGGAAAGACGCGTGCCACCACAGTCGCGGCATGGCCCCTCGCGCAAAAAGCGTGCAACGCGTTTGAGCCCCTTATCGTCCTTAACCTTAGCGAGTGCATTCTCGACGGTATAGACGGCGTTGTAATAGGTAAAGTCGAGCGGCGTGGCGCCCTCGCCGTTTTTGGGAACGTAGAGAATGTGCTTCTTAACCGCCGGGCCATGGAACACGATGTCGCGCTCTTGAGGTGTGAGCTGGTTAAACGGCACGTCGGTGCGCACGCCCATCTCGCCAGCCACCTGTTTCATCAGATCCCACATGAGCGTGCCCCAGGGAAGCACCGCGCCCTCGTTGATGGCCTTTGACTCGTCGGGCACCAGACTCGCCTCGTCCACCTCGCGCATGACACCGGTGCCGCCACAGGTGGGGCATGCACCGCCGCTGTTAAAGGCAAGGTCCTCGGCACTCGGCGCGTAGAACTCGCGGCCGCATTTCGGACACGCGAGCGACAGGCCTGCGGCCACGTTAAGGCTCGGCTCCACACGCGCCCCGCAGTGCGGGCACACGTGATGGGCGCAACGGCTAAAGAGCAGACGCAGGCTATTGTTAAGCTCGGTCATGGTGCCAAAAGTGGAACGCACGCCCGGCACGCTCGGACGCTGGTGTAGCGCGAGCGCCGCCGGCACGTGCAAGACCTCATCCACCTGGGCATGTTCGGCCTGCGTCAGACGACGGCGAGTATAGGTGCTGAGCGCCTCCAGGTAACGGCGCGAGCCCTCGGCGTAAAGAACGCCCAGTGCCAGCGAACTCTTGCCCGAACCCGACACGCCGGCAATGCCTACGAGCTTTCCCAGCGGGATATCGATATCGATGTCCTTGAGGTTATGGACGCGCGCGCCACGCACCTCGATAGCGCTTGGTTGTTGCGACACCGTCATCGCTCCCCTTCCAGTTGATCGAATATGACAAGAGGACTGTCCCTTTGTCACATTACTCGTGCCGCGCCTGCCCGCGCCAGTCTTCGCGGGTCAAATACGTAAAGTACTCGGTACGCACATCACCCATAAGCTCGCAGGGCACGTCGCGCTCAACGTGATGTGGCACGAACCCACATTTTTGCTGGACGCGTAGCGACTTGTTATTGCCCTCGTAGTATCCGCACCAAAGCGCCTTGCAGCAAAGCGTTTCGAACGCATAGCGCTGCATGGCTCGTACTGCTTCGGGAGCAAAGCCTCGGCCCCAAAATGGCTTGGCGACCCAATAGCCCACTTCAAGTTCGAGACCGTCATCTCGACGGTTTAACTCGCAACGAGATGGCATGAGCCCGATGCTGCCCACGGGCTCGTCTGTCTCAGGCAGGCAAATGGCAAAGGTATGGGGCGCCGTAAAGACCGTCCGAATGATCTCTCTGCTTTCTTCAATGCTTCGATGGGGCGGCCAGCCCGCAGCCGGCCCCACGTCCGGGTCGCTCGCGTATGCATACAAGCTCGCCGCATCTGTCTCGCGCCACGGACGAAGCGTCAATCGCTCAGTTTGAATCGCCATGTTTTGACCTCACATCTATCGATGTCACAAAGGGGCCGTCCCTTTTCACATTACTCGTGCCATAAAATGCGGTCGCGGATATACTCGCCCAGCATGGGCACGGTAAATCGGACGAGGCCGTATCCGGCAGCTTCGATAACGCGCTCGCGAATCAGGCTTGCGCGATATTTACTCGCCCAGCTCTGGGTACGCTCGCAGCGCTCAATGATATCCGCCATGCGCGTCGGCTTACGCTCGTCAACCGCCATGGCCTCGATAAAGAGGCGCTGTGGACTGCGCAGCCCGTAATACAGGGGCGCGTCAACCGCTTCATAGAACTCGGAGACGGCATCCGCATGGCCATCCTCGACATCGCGCCTTTCGATGACCTGTGAGCCACGTCGGACAGCAGAGCGCCACATGTAATAGCCCACCAGCTGAACCATATAGGGATGCCCCATGCTCTTGCGTGCCGCAAGGTCCGCTGTCTCCGCGTCAACGTAAAGACCAGCGCCTTTGACCGTCTGGATATATGAATCGCGCACTTTGGGCAAAGAAATCGCCCCCAGCGTACGCTGCTGGGCACGCCGCAAAAACGTCACGCTCGGCTCTTCGAGCAGATCGTCAACCATACTGGGTAAGCCGGCGAACACCAGCGCAAGACCGCGCTGGTCGCTATCGGACAAGCCCGTGGCATCCTGGTCTCCAAGCACCTGCTGATAGAGAACGGCAAGAGCCGCCAGTTCCTCGATAGACGCCGATTGCGCCTCGTCAATCGCAAACAGTATGCCCTGGCCTGGACCGAGCCTCTTGAGGCGCTCGTTGCCCAGCCCGCGCAACGTCTCGCCCTTTGCTCGCGCCGCCTCGACCGACATCCGGCCAAATGACGGCCCGAACTCCATTGACGTCACAACTGGCCTATTCGAGCGAAGCGCATCGGCCAGGCGGTCGCACAAGCCAAGCGAGGCGGAATCGGAGACAACCGCCCATCCGCGCTCGCTAGCTAAACGCTGCAGCTCCCGCAAGAGAACCGTTTTGCCACAGCCGCGGTTTCCCGTAATGAGCATGAGCCTTCCGGGGGCACCGGCGCCGTTATCGAGCCCTTCCTCGAAATCTTCGATGACCGACTCGCGACCGATGAGTATCGGAGGCCGCTTGCCAGCCGTGGGCTTAAAGGGATTTGGATTCATGTCGGCCTCCTCGGATTGGCAAACCCTGGCAATAGTTATACCAACTTATACCAAGTTACACCAATAGCATACGACAAAGGAACTGTCCCTTTGTCACATGTGGCCGAAAAACTCGGCATCTGCTGCCCGCCAGGGGCGAAAGGTGGCGGGATCGACCTTTACGTGCGCCGCGGCGGGTACGTCGTACCATTTGACCGTGTAGCCGGCGCCGTGAGAGCAAAAGACCGAATCGGGCGTGTTGGGCAGATCGGCCTCGGGCTCATAGGCGGCAGTCTCGATTACGCGTTCGGCATCATGACAGGCCGCATAACCGGCGAACTCCAGGTACAGATGACCGCGACCGCTCGTATAGGCAGCCACCTCCAGCGCGTAATCCTGCACCTCGGATGCTGGCACGCGACCCACAAGCTTTGCCCGATCGCCCGCCATCGCCGGCGGTTCGTACTCAGCGCCCATGCGCGTGGCGTCTGAGAGCGCCCGGCCCACGCACTCCCCCGGCACCTCGAGCTCAAAGTGGTACCACGGCTCCAACAGTACCGCCGCGCCGGCCTCACGTGCCTGCATGAGCCCCTGGCGAATCGCGCGGTACGTGGCCTGGCGAAAATCGCCGCCCTCGGTATGTTTGGCATGCGCACGGCCGCCCGTGAGCGTAATGCGCACATCGGTGATGGGCGAGCCGGTCAGCACGCCCAGGTGATCGCGCTCCATGGCGTTGGTGAGTGCCAAACGCTGCCAGTTAAGATCGAGCTCGTCGGTCGAGGTCACGGTACCAAACTGCACGCCCGAACCCGCCGGCAACGGCTCCAGGCGTAGATGCACCTCGGCATAGTGGCGCAGTGGCTCAAAGTGGCCCACGCCCTCGACCGGCTGCGAAATAGTCTCCTTATAGAGAATGCCGCCAGGCTCAAACGCAATCGAAAGGCCAAAGCGATCTGCCAACACACGCTGCACGACCTCGAGTTGCACAGCGCCCATCAACTGCAAATGAATCTGCTCAAGATGCGTATTCCAGCTTACGCCGAGCATAGGATCTTCGTCCGCCAACTCAGTCAGTGCTTTGAACACCGCATGGACATCGTGTTCGCCCGGAAGCACCGTATAGATGAGGACCGGAGCGATGACGGGCGCATCGCCCGCGGGCTCCGCGCCCAGGGCGTCCCCCGGGCGAACGTGCGCAAGACCCGTCACGGCACAAATACCGCCAGCAGCAACTTCTTGGGCAAGCTCATACTTCTCGCCGTTATAGATGCGTAGCTGATCGACCTTCTGCTCCCATGTCTCGGCACCGGAACGTCCGTTAATCATCTGTTTGGCATGCAGCGTGCCGCCGGTCACTTTAACCCATGCCAAGCGCTCGCCGCGATCCCCGCGGCTCACGCGGTAGACGCGGGCGGCAAACTCCGAGCGCCATGCCTGTTCGCGCATCAGCGCACATATGCCATCCAGCAGCTCATCCACACCTTGGTCCTTGAGTGCCGAGCCGGCAAAGCAGGGAAAGAGCTTGCGCTCGGCAACCATGCGTGACAGCGTTGCGACAGAAAGCTCACCCGCTTCAAAAAACTCCTCGAGCGCCGCCTCGTCCAACGCAGCAGCGTCCTCCTGAACGGCCCCGCCCGCCAGCAGTTCGCTAGCATCCAAGC
>CAVALS010000172.1:0-5050 GCA_963589385.1 Bacteroidaceae bacterium | reverse complement strand
TTTGCGGGCAGTCTGGGTAGCCTGGCGCGCTATGCGGGTATGGCACTCGGTATTACGGTGGCGTCGCATATCCTGTATGGGCAGATGAGCGTGGCGATGGGCGAGGCCGTGACCAGTTTTGTCGCAGGTCGTCTGGATGTATTCCTATTCGGCTTTCGCTCGGTGTTCTACGTGCTCATGGCTGTGGCCGCTGTTGGCTTTGCGCTCGCCATGGTGCGTTTGGTGAGGATGCGCGCCCGCCATTAGTGCGTTGGGAGGCCGTCTGCCACGATTCGCGCCGTCCCAAAAAGACTGGTTTGTGGTGCGATGCGGCTTGTGGGGCGGGCGGGGGTCGGTCCGTGGTAGACTATCGAACAACGTTTATTAATCGCGCGGTATCGTTGCCGCGAGAAGGGGTTGCGCCATGCAGGAGCTTGAGGATCGTATTCGCCATGACGGCATCGTAAAGGCCGGTAACGTCCTTAAGGTTGATGCTTTCCTCAACCACCAGTGCGACGTTGAGCTGTTCGACCACATGGGTGCCGAGTGGGCCCGTCTGTTCGAGGGCGTCGAGATCAACAAGATCCTGACGATCGAGGCTTCGGGCATTGGCATGGCCTGCATCGCAGCCCAGCATTTTGGCGGCGTGCCGGTGGTGTTTGCCAAGAAGGCGCAGTCCATCAACCTCGATGGCGAGCAGTATGCCACGACCATCTACTCCTTTACCAAGCAGAAGGAGTACCCGGTCATCGTTGGCAAGCGCTTCCTGTCCGAGGGCGACAAGGTCCTGATCATCGACGACTTTTTGGCCAACGGCTGCGCGCTCGAGGGTCTTATCAAGATCTGTGAGGCTGCGGGTGCCGAGGTGTCCGGTATTGGCATTGCGGTGGAGAAGGGCTTCCAGGGCGGTGGCGATAAGCTCCGCGAGCGCGGCTTCCGCGTCGAGAGTCTGGCCCGTATCGCCGATATGGACTGCGAGACCGGCGAGATCACCTTCGCCTAAGCGCGCAACACAAGCGATTGGTATGCGATGTGACAAAGGGACTGTCCCTTTGTCACATTTTTTGTATGAGGGGAGGTGTTGATATGGATGAGACCAAGATGGGATGGCGCGAGTATGCGCGCTATGCCGAGATGTCGGTCGAGGAGTTGGCGCGCGATTGCGAGGTGCAGGTGTTTCGCGCGACGGGCCCGGGTGGGCAGGGCGTGAACACGACGGACTCGGCGGTGCGCATGAAGCATGGGGCCACGGGGATTACCGTGACGGCGCGCGAGAGCCGTAGCCAGTTTCAGAATCGTGCGAGCTGTTTGCGTAAGCTGAGGGCAGAGCTTGAGCGTCGTGGCCGTCCGCCGCGCCGTCGCGTCAAGACCAAAGTGCCACAGCGATCGCGCCAGCGCAGGCTCAATGACAAGCACTTCAACGCCATTAAAAAGGCCAACCGTCGCAAGCCGGGCAGCGACGAATAGCTTCCTCATAAGTTGCGGTGAAATAGGGACTGTTTTGCGGCTTTAACTGCATAAACAGTCCCTATTTCCCCGCAACTTATGGGGGGTTAGCGGGGTTGGGTGCCAGACTTCGAGAGCGGCGGGAAGGACGTCGACCTCTATGCGCGAGGCGACAACGGGCTCGCCGTCGGCCTGGATGGGGTAGTCGGGCTCCTCCAAGGTGAGCGCGGCATGGCGGCAGCGGCGCATACGGACCGGCGGCAACTTGGTATGGTGACCGTCCTTGGCCGAAAGAAACATAGGCAGGGCAACCGCGCGAGGGACAGGGCCGCATGCGTAGCAGACGTCGAACATGCCGTCGAAGGGGTCGGCATCGGGGCAGATGCGATAGCCCGAGCCATACGTGGGGCCCAGCTGAATCGCCATGATGATCGCCCTCACGCGCTCGGCGGGCGCGCCGTCAAAGCTGGCTGTCATGGGGTAGTTGCGATAGCGCAGGCCAAACTGCTCAAGTCCCGAGAGGGTGTAGAGCGGCGCGCCCGTCAAACCGGTCTTTTTGCGCAGCTCGGTGGTGCCAAGGCCGATAGCAGCATCGATGCCGATCGAAAGCGTCTGGTCATAGTACTCAACGGAACATTCGCCGCTACCGCTTGCGGGGTTCCATGAGCGAATCCGCCCGATGTCCTGACGCTGCAGCTCACAGGTGAGCAGCGCGCCAAAATCCTTGCCGGAGAAATCTTCGATGCCGAGCGTTTGGGCAAAATCGTTGCCGGAGCCCACGGGCAGGACGGCAAGAGCGGGGCGGGCGTCCTCCTTTTGCGTCATAAGCCCGTTGACGACCTCGTGGATCACGCCGTCGCCGCCGAGTGCGATAACGGTGCGATAGCCCTGAGTCTGTGCGGCAAGCTCCTTGGCGTGTCCCATGTGCTCGGTTAGCACCAGGTCAAACTGGGATGCGCGCGCGGTCATATCCAAAAAGCGTTGCAGGCGCTCGGCAACTTCGCGTGCCGCACCCGACTGAGCGGCTGGGTTGGCGATGATGAGCGTGCGACCAAAATCAGTTCCGTGCATGGGGTGACTCCCGGCGTATGACGTGACGGTGCGGTCGCGCTCAGGTCGAATTGCCCCCGATTGTGGCTGCACGGCGAATACTAACGTCTACTCTATCAGGTCGTTGTGGCGCTCGATAGCATCCGCTACCGTACCGCCCTCATCCACAATAAGCGAACGGCGCTTGGGTGAGATGATGCGCTGAGCGGGGTATACGCCGCGGTGCCCGCCGGTTAGGTAGCTGATAAAGGCCACGATGACAAAGAACCCGGCGGCCGTGCCGTGGAACAGGTCGATGGCCATCATGCAGGTGGTGATGGGCACGTTGAGGCCGGCACAGAACACGCCGAGCATGCCCAGCGCCGCCAGAAAGCTGGGGTCGATTCCGACGAGGCAACCGATCCAGCCGCCGAGCGCCGCACCGATGCCAAACAGGGGCGTGACCTCGCCGCCTTGGAAGCCTGCGCCCAGGGTGAGGGCCGTAACCACGAGCTTGATGGCTGCGTCCGCCAGGGTGGTGTTGCCGGCGAACCCGGCGCCCGAGAGCCAGGTGGCAAGGCCGGCATACTTCCAGGCGTCGAGCATCGCGTAGGCCGCGAGCACCACGAGCGCACCCACGAGCGCGCGAACGAGGTAATTGGTGATAATGCGACCGTACAGGCTCTTGACGGTTCGAACCGACCAGGCAAAGAGGCGTGCCGTCAGACCGAAGATGGTGGCGCTGATAACAACGATGGCAACCGTCCGCGGTGTCATGGCGGGAACGCTGGCGATGGCATTCGCCTCGTACTCGGTACCCAGGGCGAGTGATGTAAAGTAGCCGGTAAACGAGGCGACCAGGCAGTAGATGCCCGCGGTGTAGTCGATCTTGCCGATAAAACACATCTCCATGCCAAAGAATGCTCCGGCAAGGGGCGAACCGAATACGGCGCCAAAGGCCGACGAGATGCCGGCGAGCATGAGGTCGTGGTGGTCATGCTTTTTGAGGTGGGCGAGGCTCGAGATGTTGCTGGCGATGGTGCCGCCAATCTGCACCGCGGCTCCCTCGCGACCGGCCGATCCGCCCGTTAGGTGCGTGAGTGTGGAGCAGACGAAGGTGAGGACGGCCATGCGCATATGGATGAGGCGTGTGCCCAGGGCGGAGTCGATGACCAGGTTGTTGCCACGCTTGGCGGCGAGACCGTGGTTCTTGTAGACCCACGCGGTGGACATGCCCACAACGGGAAGCAAGGCGTAGACCCACGCATGGTGCTCGCGATAGTCGGTCGCGATATTCAGCGAGGCCAAAAACGCCCAGGCGGCAACGCCCATGGCGAGCGAGACGATGACGACGAGTGTGAGCAACTTGGCGCTCGCGAGTAGGTTGCGGGCGTTGCGGCGCGTGTCGGCAGCCAAGAGGTGCTCGGAGCGGGTGAGCTGATGCCTGCCTGCCGTGATGACGTCGTTCAGGGAGAAAAAACCGCCTTCGTCGAGCGGCTGGGAATGATCCTGCGCTTCGTTTGCGCTTTCGGGTTTGTCGTTATGAGCCATACGTTCCTCTTTTAGGTTGCAACGCAAGCATTATAAAACGCGGTAAACGCGACGAGCCGGTGGGTTGGTTTCCATTCTGTTTCGCGGCCTGCAACCGACAGGTGTATTTGCTGGTGCAGGCCGAGTCGCGGTCGTGCGTCGGGGGATTATACTGAGACAAGCATAAAGAATCGGCGCCCCTGTTGTGCGCCGTGGCATTAAGAGGTGCATATGGCAGAGAAACTCATTCCGCTGGAGGACGCGCAGTCGATTGTTCTGTCGCACGTTGCTCCGACCGATCTGGTCGAGATTCCCGTGTGGCAGGCGGCTGGTTTTCCCTTGGCCGAGGACGCGGTGGCTGATATCGACATCTCGCCGTTTGCCAACAGCGCTATGGACGGATATGCCGTGCGGTCGGCGGACTTGGCGCAGGCATCTGGCGAGGCACCGGTGACGCTCGATGTTATCGGACATGAGGCCGCGGGCCATGTGTTTGAGGGCACAATCGGAGTGGGCGAGACGGTCCGCATCATGACGGGCGCGCCGGTACCCGAAGGTGCCGATGCCGTGGTGAAGTACGAGATCGTCGATGTGCTCGATGGCGACGGCAACGAGGGCTCGCACGTTCGTTTCTCGGCGCCTGCCAAGGTAGGGGAGAACGTTCGCTCTGCCGCCGAGGAGGCCCATGCCGGCGATGTTGTGATGCACGCCGGCGAGGTCGTGGCTCCGGCGGGCGCGGGTCTGCTGGCAAGCGCCGGATACGCGCGCGTGAAGGTGCACGCCGCCCCGCGTGTGGGCATCATCTCGCTGGGCACGGAGCTGGTCGCACCGAGTAACGTGCCGGCGCGTGGGCAGATTCGTGATTCCAACTCCTCGGCGTTGATGGCCGAGGCGCTCGATGCGGGAGCCGAGCCCGTGTTTTACGGCATTGCGCCCGACGATGAGCAGGCGATTGCCGAGCTGGTGTATCGCGCCGTGCAGGAGTGCGATTTTGTCATTACGAGCGGTGGCGCCTCGGCGGGCGATTACGACTACGTGACGGCGCTCGCCCGGCGTGAGGGCGAGG
>CAVALS010000171.1:0-5067 GCA_963589385.1 Bacteroidaceae bacterium | reverse complement strand
CAGCTCATCCAGCGACACGCCATACAGCGCGGCGAGCGCAATAAGGTTATCGGTATCGGGCGAGGATTCGCTGCGCTCCCATTTACTGACAGCCTGACGACTCACACCCAGCTGGGCGGCAAGCGCCTCCTGAGAAAGCCCGGCAGTCTTGCGGCGATCAACGAGCCGCTGCGCCATCGCAAGATCCATGGTGGTTCCTTTCGTTTGATGGTCGAATTGAATGAGCCGAGTATGCCGAGAACAACCGGTAGCGACCACCATTTCTAGTTAGAATCTGCCCCAACCCTACCGCAACTACCGGTAGCAACCATCATGACCAGCAATTTCGTGACAAATGTCAGTGCGCGCAACAGTTAAGAGCCCGGGTCAGAAGTTGCGGTGGAATAGTTCCTAGATTCAGCTATTTGAGCCCAAACAGGAACTATTCCACCGCAATTTACTATCAGACCAGGCACCCACAGCAAGAAGATGAATAGCCTCGGCGAGTATGTAAACGCAGGGCCCTCCGACCCCGCCCGACGATTTCGATTGGCGACCTTTGACGGAGTCAAGGGAGGAGCCAAATCGAAATACGTCGGGCGGGGTCGGAGGGCCCGATGGGATGGATTTCGGCCGAGGCTATTCGTCGCCGAAGCTGATGCCCAACGCCTTGGCCTCGCGCACCAGATCGCTCTGGGGGTCGACAAACTTGAGCTTGCCGGCGACATCCTTGAGCGGCATGTGGCACATCTTGCCGTCGCGCAGGGCAATCATGTAGCCAAACTCGCCGCGTAGGCAGCCCAGTGCCGCCTCGACGCCGCACTGGGTCGCAAAGATGCGGTCCTGGGCGTCGGGCTGACCGCCGCGCTGCGTGTGGCCGGGGATGGCGACGCGGGTCTCGCGACCGGTCTTGGCTTCGATCTCCTTGGCGATGTCGTAGACAATCGACGGGCTCGTGCGCTCGGCGAGCTTCTTCTTGTACTCCTTTTTGGACAGCGCTGCGTCCTCCTTGGAGATGGCGCCCTCGGCGACGGCCACGATGGTAAAGCGGCTGCCGGTTTCCATGCGATGCTCGATGGTCTTGATGACGTTATCCATGTCGTAGGGGATTTCGGGAATCAAGATGACATCCGCGCCGCCCGCGACGCCGGCATACAGCGGGATCCAGCCAACCTTGTGGCCCATGATCTCGATAACGAACACGCGCCCATGGCTCGAAGCGGTGGTGTGGATGTCGTCGATGCACTTGGTGGCAACATCGATGGCACTCGTAAATCCAAACGTCAGCTCGGTGCCCCAGGTGTCGTTATCGATGGTCTTGGGCAGGGCGATAACGTTGAGGCCTTCTTCGCGCAGACGGTTGGCGGTCTTGGTGGAGCCGTTGCCGCCCAGCATAAACAGGCAGTCGAGCTGCAGTTTATGATAGGTGTGGACCATCGCCGGCACCTTCTCGACGCCATCGGCCTCGGGAGTATCCAAGCGCTTGAACGGCGTACGGCTCGTGCCCAGGATGGTGCCACCACGGGTGAGGATGCCGCTAAAATCGGCGGGCGTCATGACACGGAATCTGCTGTAGATAAGGCCCTGGTAGCCGTCCTCAAAACCATAGATCTCGATAGGTTCTTCGCTATTGGTCATAAGCGTTTTGACGATGCCGCGCATGGTGGCGTTGAGCGCCTGGCAGTCGCCGCCACTGGTAAGAAGACCGATCCTAAGCATGATGAATCCTTCCGGGCAAGTTATAACATGCGCATAAGTTTACCCCCGCACACTGTTGATACGGGGGTAAAACGTGTTAGCTCAAGCGTAGAGAAATGTAAGCAATGTTAGAAATTTGCAAGTCGGTGGGCAACGCGGAATTAAGCACGGAATGAAGAGTGCGGGGCTGGCGTGGCGGGGTATGCTGGAGGGGATCATCAACCCAGCGAAAGGGGAGAGCATGACGGATCAGGAAATGCCCGAGCGCGCGCACGTGACGGCCGACGATATCGAGGCCGCCAACGACCTTATCGACTTTATCGAGGCATGCCCCAGCATGTTCCATACGGCGGCGACCATTATGGCCGAGCTCGACGAGGCGGGCTTTACCTACCTGCCCGAGAATGCGGCGTGGGACATCGAGCCGGGCGGGCGTTATTACACGCAGCGCAACACCTCGAGCGTTGTTGCCTTTAAGGTGGGCGAGGACCTGGCCGCGACGTGGGGCGAGGACGGCGTTGCCGGTGACTATCATTTTCAGCTCACGGCATCGCACAGCGATTCACCGACGTTTAAGGTCAAGGCCGTGCCCGAGCTTGACGGCGCGGGCGAGACGCTGCGCCTGAACACCGAGGCCTACGGCGGCATGATCGACTACACCTGGTTCGATCGCCCGCTGGCGCTCGCGGGCCGCGTGCTGGTGCGCGAGGGCGACCGTATCGAGAGCCGCCTGCTTGCCACCGAGCGCGAGGTCGCTATCGTTCCGAGTCTTGCTATCCATATGAACCGCGGCGTTAACGAGGGCTTTGCTCCCAATCGCGCCGTCGATCTGTGCCCGCTCATCAGCGCCGGTGATCTGAAGCAGGGCGACTTCGATGCCCTGATCGCCGAAGAGCTGGACGTTGAGCCCGAGCAGATTCTGGGCCGCGATCTGTTCCTGGTCAATCGTCAGGATGCGCGCATTTGGGGCTGGGCTGACGAGTTTATCTCGACGCCCAAGCTCGATGACCTGGCCTGCGCCTACACCTCGCTGCAGGCATTTTTGGGTGCCGAGAACGCGCATGACATCTCGGTCTTCTGCTGCTTTGATAATGAGGAGGTTGGCTCCGAGACCAAGCAGGGCGCCATGTCGACGTTCTTGGCCGACGCGCTGCGCCGCATCAACGGATCGCTGGGCTTTGACGACGAGTCGTACCATCGCGCACTTGCCGCCTCGATGCTTGTGAGCTGCGACAACGCGCATGCCGTGCACCCCAACCACGCAGAGAAGTGCGATGCTTGCAACCAAGTGGTGCTTAACGGCGGCATCGTCATCAAGGAGGCGGCCAACCAGCACTATTGCACCGATGCCTTTAGCCGCGCAGTGTTCCAGGCCATCTGCGATGATGCCGACGTGCCCACGCAGGCCTTTGCCAACAAGAGCGACATGGCCGGCGGCTCTACGCTTGGCAATCTGTCCAATATGCAGGCGAGCATGCATGCCGTGGACGTGGGCCTGCCGCAGCTTGCCATGCACTCGAGCTACGAGACCGGCGGCGTGCGCGACGTGATGTACGCCATCCGCGCCCTCACAGCCTTCTACGAGCGCGACCTAACCATCAACGGAGCCGAAAGCGTGGAGCTCTAAAACCTGCCAAAAATGGATGTTAATTTTGGCCGGTTTTATCTGGGCAAATGCCGCAATACCACCAGCTGGACGGAATTGTTAAGACACCGCGGGTTGGGCAAACGTCAGCGAGCGACGTCCAGAGCGAACAAGTTGGCATGAAAAAGGCGAGGTATTGACCTTCTGGTCATGCCTCGCCTTTTGAATGACAAATTGTCGCTCTGGGCGGCGCGCAGCGTCGACCGGTCCGCCGTTCGTTAGAACGGCGGAACCCTAATGTTCGATCCAGCAGCGCAAGGTCTCGCCGGCCTGCAGGTGACGCAGATTCTCCGCGGCGATGTCGACCACATTGTTGAGCGTGGCGGCTAGGTGGAACCAGCCAGAGACGTGCGGCGTGATGAACATGTTGGGCGCATCCCACAGGGGGCTTGTCGCAGGCAGCGGCTCGGGATCGGTGACGTCGACCGCGGCGCCGGCGAGCTGCCCCGACTCCAGAGCGGCAACCAAGTCGTCGGCAACCACAAGATCGCCGCGGCCGCCGTTGGCAAAGAAGGCGCCCGGCTTCATCGCGGCGAAGAACTCGGCGTTCGCCAGACCGCGGGTCTCGGGTGTGCTCGGCATAAAGGATGCGACGACGTCTGCCTCGGCCAGGCGCTCAGACAGGGCATCCATGCCGTCCATGTCCTCAAACACAATGGGGTAGACGAGCGGATGACGCTTGATGCCGCGGACGTGCGCGCCCATGCTGCGGCAGAGCGTGGCAAAATGGCCGCCGATATCGCCCGCGCCCAGCACCAGCACGTTGGCGTTTTTGAGCGAGGTAACCGGGCCCAAATCCTCCCAGCGATGCTCGCGCTGCAAGTCGTGATAGCCGGGCAGGCGCTTCATCATGGAAAGGACCATGGCAAACATGTGCTCGCTCACGGCCTGGCCGTAGGCGCCCACCGAGCAGGAAAGCTTGGCGTCGGATGGCACGGTGCCGACAGCCAAGTAATCGTCATAGCCCGCGGTTTGCAGTTGCAGCAGCTGGAGATGTTCGCATGCCGTGAGCATGTCAGGGTCGATGTTGCCCAAGATCACGTCGGCGTTGGCGACCTGCTCGCGCGTGGCGGCGTCAGAGCTCGTGTAGATAAAGTCCTCGCCCGGAGCACTCGATTCAAGAATTGCGCGATGGCGGTCGTTGACGGGCAGCAAAACCAGAATGTTCACAAGCAGTCCTCTCCGACCAACCTGCCAAAAGGGGACAGGTTTATTTTGGCAGGTTTTATCAGGAAAAACGTTCAAATAAAACGCCGGATGCAAGACGAGTTTGCCCGTCAGCATCCGGCGCTCGTACGGCTACCAGCTCAGCAGCTCGTAACCATCCTCGGTCACCACGAGCTGTACCTCGCACTGGGCCGAATCGCTGCCGTCCTTGGTGCGCACGCACCAACCGTCACCCTTGCTAATCTTGATGTCGGGCGCCCCGGCGTTGACCATGGGCTCGATGGTAAAGACCATGCCCGGGGCCATGATGGTGTCCACATCGGGCGCCTCGGTGGTAAAGCCCACAAACGGGTCCTCGTGGAACTCCTTACCGATGCCGTGTCCGCCGTACTCGCGTACCACGCTAAAACCGGCGTCCTCGACCGTCTTTTGCACGGCCTCGGCCATCACGGACAGCGGCAGCCATGGTTTGACGGCAGCCAGACCCGCCTCCACGCTGGCGCGAGTGACGTCGACCAGGCGTTGGCGCTCGGCCGAGACCTCGCCGATGCAGAACATGCGGCTCGAGTCGCTAAAGT
>CAVALS010000170.1:0-5115 GCA_963589385.1 Bacteroidaceae bacterium | reverse complement strand
GCTTCCGCTTCCAGCCTCGATGCTCATGTGGATTTGCGGCGTGACCCCGTTGGGGAATAGTCAATGCATTTCGATTCTACTTGACTGCCTAATAAACGTAGCAAGCGTTTTTGCCATTTGCTTTACCGTCGACCGATTGCGGTCGAGATTTCTTTGATTGCTTGTGAGGGATAATCATACCGAGCATACCAAATACAGCGGGGGCGGGCACCGTTGCTGGTGTCCGCCCCCGCTGGCATAGGAGGCTTTAACCTGAGTGGTTCGCGAGTTAACGGGCCTGCTTTACCTTGGCCGCCGCCTCGACAAACGACTTCCACAGGTTAAAGTCGGTCTCGAGCGTCTTCCACGTGTACTCAGGGTGCCATTGCACGCCCAGACAGAACGGCTGGCCTTCGACTTCGATGCACTCGGGAACGCCGTCGGTTGCTTTGGCGACCAAGCGCGTGCTTTTACCCAGACGGTCGACGCAGCAGTGGTGTGCGGAGTTGGTCTGGATTAGCCTGTGCCCGCCAACCGCGCGTTCCAGCAGCGAGCCCGGTACGACCTCGACGGGATGCACGGGGTCGTTGAGCACGTGGGTATGGCGCCACTGCGTGCGGCCCTCGCGAGCACCCAGGCTCGGCACGTCCATGCACAGCGTGCCGCCGGTGGCGACGTTGAGCAGCTGCGTGCCGCGGCAGGTGGTAAAGAGTGGCTTTTTGGCGCGGAGCACCTCGTTAACCAGCTTAAACTCAAAACGGTCGCGAATCTCGCAGCAGAGGGTGGGGTCGTAGGGTCGATCATCGCCCCAACGTTTGGGATTGACATCGGGGCCGCCGGGAATGGCGACGCCGTCGGCGATATCGACGTAATGACGGATGACCTCAATGTCCTCGGTGATGGATATCTGCAGCGGCAGGCCGCCGGCGGCAAGGATGGCATCGACAAAGACACTTGCGATTTCCTCGTTGGGGGAGAGCGTCTCGCTCAAAAACGGCTTTGCCTCTTCCCAACGCGGCGCGACGAGGATGAGCGGACGGTCGGCGGGGGCAACGTCGACGTGTGGGGTGTAGGACGATGAAGTACGGGTTCCAATCATAGGTGTAACTTTCGAGTTTGGATGGGCATGGCGGGCGGGTGGGCGGTCTGGTTAGTGGCCCTTGATGGAGTTGAGGAAGTCCTGGGCGCGCTTGGTCTGGGGGTGGTCGAAGAACTCGTCGGGCGTGCCGGTTTCTACGATCTGGCCGTCGGCCATAAACACGACACGGTCGGCCACGCGGCGGGCAAAGTTCATCTCGTGCGTGATGACGATCATCGTCATGCCCTGCTGGGCCAGACGGACCATGACCTCGAGCACCTCGTTGATCATCTCGGGGTCAAGGGCGCTTGTGGGCTCGTCAAAGAGCATGGCCTTGGGTTGCATGGCAAGTGAGCGGGCGATGGCCACGCGCTGCTGCTGGCCGCCCGAGAGCTGTGCGGGCACCTTATCGGCCTGCTCGGCAACGCCTACGCGGCTCAGCAGGTCCATGGCGCGCTCGCGGGCCTCGTCCTTGGAGACGCCCAACACATCGACCGGCCCCAGCATGACGTTCTGCAGTACGGTCATATGCGCAAACAGGTTGAACTGCTGAAACACCATGCCCAGTTCGGCACGCATGCGGGCAAGATCCTTGCCTTCCTGTGGCAGGGGCTCGCCCTCGATGAGGATTTCGCCCGAGTCGATGGTTTCCAGGCGGTTGATGGTGCGGCACATGGTCGACTTGCCCGAGCCCGAGGGCCCGATCACAACGACGACCTCGCCGCGGTCGACCGAGAGATTGATGTCGTTGAGGACGTGCAGATCGCCATAGTGCTTATCGACGTGTCTGAGCTCGATCAGCGGCTGATTGCCGGTGGAAGAGGTGCTCTGTGCCATGGTGCTCGGCTCCTTATGACTCGAAATGGTAAAGCGTTAGCGGATGATGGTCGCGCCGGTCTTGTGCGAAACATAGACAGCGGCCTTGTTGATCGCGACGTTGATGAGGATGTAGATGACTGCGATCACCAGGTAGACCGACACGAGGGCGTCGTAGTTGGTAATGAGCACGCGGGCGTTTTGCATAAGGTCGGGGTAGCTCACCACGTAGGCGACGGTGGTGTCTTTGACTACGACCACGAGCTGCGAAATCAACGACGGAATGATAAACCGAATAGCCTGCGGCAACACGATTTTAAAGGTGATTTTGGCCTTGGAGAGACCGAGCGCCTGGGCTGCCTCGACCTGACCGCGCGGCACGGCATTGACGCCGGCGCGGAAAATCTCGGCCAGCACGCCGGCCGCAGCGAGCGCGACAGGCAACGTGAGCATCCAAAACGACGGCAGCGCGATCTTGTACTGGGGCAGCACCAAAAAGAAGAAGTAGATGAACAGCAGGCTCGGCACACCGCGGAAGAAATCGGTGAGCACGCGGCAAACCAGCTGGAGCGGCTTAATGTCGCTGGTACGGCCGAGCATAAGGGCTAAGCCCAGCACCAGCGCGATGGCGCCAGCGGTGAGTGCGACTTTAACGGTGCCCTCAAAGCCGGCAAGCAGGAACTTCCAGGTGGTGAGGTGCGTAAAGAAATACCAATAGTGGACCGAAAGCTGACCGGTCACATAAAAGCGCTGCAGTACCAGGATGGCGAGCGCGGCGACAGCGACGAGTGAGATGGCGGTGCCGATGCGAATCTTGGCGCGCATCTTGGGGCCGGGAGCCTCGTAGAGTGCATCGCGCATGGTGAGTGCAGGGGAGGAATGCTTGCTCATCGGAGGATCCTCACCTTCTTATCGATGTAGTTGCCAATGTGGCTCACCACAAAGGCCGTGCCCAGGTAGCCGAGCGCCGAGATAAAGAACGCGGCGACGCCGCCGAGCGAGCGTGTGTTGATGTAGCTCACCACGCCGGTGAGCTCCTGCGGTTTAAGCGGCACCTGGCTGCCGAGCGCGGTGGTGAGCATGACGGCGATAAAGAGGTTGGTCATGGGCAGCACGCTCGAGCGCAGCGCCTGCGGAATCACGATCTTGGCGAGGATGCGGTTAAAGCTCATGCCGAGCGAACGTGCGGCTTCGACCTGACCGACGCCGACGGTGTTGATGCCGCTCATAAAGTTTTCGGAGCCAAAGGCCGAGCCCAAAAGGACCGTGGCGACGATAACGCAGGTGCGGTAGGGCAGGACGACCTTGAGCGGCGGCAGCGCATAGACGACGATGATGAGCAGCGCGATGCCGGGGATGTTACGGAAGACCTGGACATACAGGTCGCCAAAGACGCGCAGCGGCTTGAGCGGCGACACGCGCATCACAGTGACGGCAACGGCCAGCACCATGGCGATGGCAAACGACTCAAGCGTCATGCCCCAGGTTGCTAGCAGGGCGTCGATATAGTTCTGGCCATAGAGCGACCAGAGCTCGGAGAGACTCATGCGGACCTCCCGCCGGTAAGGAAAGGGGCTCCCGTGTGTACGGAAGCCCCGACAACTCAGTGAGGAAACAGTTTACCGCAATAAAGCGCATCATGCGTTTCCGTATGGTTTCGTTGCGGTCGTTACCAGGCTCGCTGCCTAGGCGCCGATCTCGGGCAGCTCGGGAACATTAGTGTCGCCCGTACGGTCGCCGATGCAGATCTGCCACAGCTCGGTCCAGGTGCCGTCGTCCTCGATCTTCTTAAGGAAGTCGTTGACAAAGGCAACGCCGTCGGAATCGAGCGGCAGACCGATGCCATAGGGCTCCTTGCTGCCGAAGGGCTTGCCGGCGATCTTGTACTTACCGGGCTCGCGGACCAGGGCGCTCTGCTGCATGTTGTTATCGATGACGTAGGCGTCAACGCGGCCCTGCTGGAGTGCCTGGCGGGCCTCCTCGTCGGTCTTGAACTCCTGCTGGCTGGCCTTGGGGGCGAACTCCTCCAGGATGGCGGGGCCGTTGGAGCCGGACTGGACGGCGACGTTCTTGTCGGCCAGGTCGTCGACGCTCTTGATGTCGTCGTTATCGGCGAGCACCAGGATGGCCTGCTGCGTGTAGTAGTAGGGGCCGGCGAAGGAGACGAGCTTCTTGCGCTCGTCGGTAATGGTGTAGGTGGCAAAGACAGCGTCGACCTGGCCGTTCTGCAGGACGGACTCGCGCGTGTCCGAGGTCACCTGGGTGATCTCGACCTTGTTCTCGCCCAGGATGTAGTTGGACAGGAGCTGCGCGATGCCGGCGTCGAAGCCGCGGGTCTGACCGTCTTTCTCGTTGAGGAGGGAGAAGAGCGTGGAGGTCTGAACGCCACCGATCTTAAAGACGCCGGCGTCCTTGACGGCCGTGGCCCAGGTGCTGGCGGCGATGGCATCGTCGTCGGCTTTGGGGCCGTTGTCGACGAGCTTGTCGAATGCCTTGGCATCGAGCGTAGCGGAAACCTCGGTATCCTCGGAGCCCTTGGAGGAGCCGGCGGCGGAACCCTTGTCGGCCTCGGCGCTGGTGTCGGAGCAGCCGGCAAGACCAAGGCCGGCGACGGTTGCGAAGGTGGCGGCGACAAAGCCGCGGCGGTCGAGAACGACCTGCTGGGAGAGGTTCTTGCTCATGGTAGAACACCTTTCTCAATAAAATCCCTAGCGGTTGAGTAGAGTTATACCCTATCGCGCTCAAATGGGTCAACACGAAATAACTCAGAAACATACTTACCTTATGGGTAATTCTACCTACCAAAAAGGGACAGGTTTATTTTGGCAGGTTTTATCTGGGTAAACGTCGCTTATTGCAGCTGAGATAGCGCTTTGCAGACCATGGTCGGTGCGGCGGCATGCCTTGCTGCTTTGTCTCAATCTGTAACAGTTAGACGAGGAAATGGGTTCTACCTGTTACAGATCGAGATTTTCACTTCAGGGGAATTCGAATGTCTCGATCTGTAACATCTGGATGGCTAAAAGGTCTCTATCTGTTACAGATTGAGACAAAGGTCAGGGACTAAGACGTCTTGTCTAGATCTGTAACAGTTAGACGGGAATTCGGGCCTTGGATGTTACAGATTGAGATAATCGCGTCGCGAAAACAAAAACCTCCGCAGGGATGCTTTCCTTGCGGAGGTTTTTTACTCGTTGAGTAGCCTTACGGCTTCGGCGGCCATGTTCTCGACCGTCATGCCG
>CAVALS010000169.1:0-5185 GCA_963589385.1 Bacteroidaceae bacterium | reverse complement strand
GCATGGACAGGTCGACGTCTTGATCAAGATCGACTTCGTTGGAGGTAGCGGTTGTTTTGGCCTTGCCGCTTAAGGATTCCACAAGGCGGACCGGCCATACAAAGGCTTCGTTGTGGCTGATAATCTCTTTTGCGGCAGCTTCGCCATCGACGATGGGCTCATCGGACTCGGGCTGATAGGTCCAGCTAAAGTCATCGCCTGTCACGGTGAGCTTATAGTGCTTCCATGCCGAATTGACCTTGGTAGCGGCAGACGAAGCGTTGGAGAACGAGACGTCGACGCCGGCGATGGTGGTGTTGGGGTAGGCTAGCTGCGAAAACGCTACGATTCCTACGATATAGACAATGACGATAAGACCCAAGACGACAAAGAGCGTCGTCTTTTTGCCTGACTTATTGTTCTCGGCGGACTTGCGCGCGGGGCCGCGATCGCCTCGGGCGTGCGTGGGGGGCTGCTTGGGCGCATTGCCGTTTGCCTGGCGCTGCTGTCGCTGTTGGTTTGGGCGTTGGGAAGCGTTTGCAGCACCACGCTGCTGACCGTGGCTCGGCGCGATAGGACGCGGTGACTGAACGCCGCCGGTGTGCCTGCTCGGCTGCTGCGGATCGGGAATCAGTTGAGTTCGATCGTTTTGCGACATCGTATGCATATCCTTCGAATTTCGCCTTATGGCTCATCGTGTTTTTACTGGGCTTGCATTATAGCGATTGCCCTGCTGTTTGTGGTACGGAAACGGTGGCATTCAAAAGAGGTGGGACATTTGTCCCACCTTTGAGTCATTCTTTGCCGTTATCCGCACACGCCGCATTTTGCACAGGCCGAAAGTGCGGCCGGAGCCTGCGCGATGCCGCCCTTTGCCGTCTCGCGCAGCGTGGCCGGCAACGCGTGACCCACCGAGAGCATGACATGTGCCATCTGGTCAAACGGCACCAAGCTCTTAATGCCGGCGAGGGCGAGTTGTGCCGAGCTAAAGGCCGCTGCCACGCCGATGGCGTTGCGGTTTTGGCAGGGCACCTCCACGAGGCCACCGACGGGGTCACAAACGAGGCCCAGCAGGTTACTTAGCGCGATGGAACTGGCGTCGAGCGCCTGCTCGGGCGTGCCGCCGAGCATCTGCACCAGCGCGGCGGCTGCCATGGCGGCGGCACTTCCGACCTCGGCTTGGCAGCCGCCCTCGGCGCCGGCGACGCAGGCGCTTGTGGTGAGGTTGAGGCCGATGGCGGCTGCGCAGTAGAGCGCGTCCATGACCTGCTCGTCATCGAGCTGCAGGTGGTCGGCGAGCGCCAGCACGCAGCCGGGCACAACACCCGCGGAGCCGGCCGTGGGGGCGGCGACGATCACGCCCATCGTGGCGGAGCGCTCGAGCACGGCCATCGCGCGGGCCACGGCGTCGGTTTGAACGGTGCCCATCAGGCTTGTGCTCAAATCGTTGCGGCTGGTGGCATCGACGAGTTTGGCCTCGCCGCCGATGAGCCCACCGAGCGAGCGCTGCGGATTGACGATGGGGGTTGTGGTCTCCTCGCGCATGACGTCGAGCACGCGGCGCATGGCGGAGACGGCGTGCTCCTCACCGGTCAGACGCGCCTCGCGCACGGCCATAACGGCGCCAATATTCATGCCGAGTTCGGCGCACGCATCGAGCAGTTGCTCGCCGTCGTCGAAGATCTCCTTGGCCGAGACGCCGGGGGAGAGCGATGAGGCAGAACCGGGGAGCTCGATAAAGGTCGCGTAATCGACATTGTCGAGCTTGCGTAGCATGGGGACGACGGTGTCGTCGGGCGCGCCGTCGGTCTCAAAGACAGAGTAGGCCTGGCCGCCCACTTCGGTGCGGTAGGTGCGGCAGAAGGCGATGTTCACGTGGGCGTAGGCGAGCAGGTTGGTGAGCGCGGCGAGCACACCGGGGACGTCCTGGTGTGCCACAAACAGCGTGGAATACATGCCCGAGATGTCGACGCCGACGCCGTTAATGCGGCTGATGCGCATCTTGCCTCCGCCCAGGCTCTCACCGCGGACCTGTGCCGTGGCGCCCGTGTCGTCGACCATGTCGATGTCGACGGTATTGGGGTGGATGGAGGCGTCGTCGCCCTTAATTTCAAAGTGATATTCGAGGCCCTGCTCGCGTGCGAGGTCAAAGGCCTGCTTGATATTCTCGTCATCGGTGTCGAGGCCCAGGATGCCCGCGACGAGCGCACGGTCGGTGCCGTGACCGCGGTAGGTGTGCGCGAAAGAGTTCCATAGGCCAAAGGTGACCTTGGTGATGCGGCCTTCCAGCAGACTGGCGGCAACTTGGGCGCAGCGCAGGGCGCCGGCGGTGTGCGATGAGCTGGGGCCGACCATGACGGGGCCTAAGATCTCGAATGCCGAGGTCGTAGCTAGTGTTTGCGGCTTGCCTGCCATATGCGCTCCTGTTCTATCCCATCGTCCCGAGGGGCGGGGCATACTATGTCCCGCCGTTCCGAGGGCTTTGGTATTTGGTCGCCTGCTCGGGCAGTCCTGCTCGCACGGAGAGCACATTAAGTGCTCTCCGGCTCGTGCGGAACTCGCGACCGACCAAATACCAAAGCCCTCGGAACTTAGGATACATGGTTGGAGTCGCTCTGCTGCGAAATTTATCGGCCTATGACCTATTCCATGTCCCAGGTCGGCTCATCTTCACCACCTTTAAATAAAAAAGAAGTACCGGTTGGGACCGGTACTTCTTTTGGTGTATCGATATGTGGCTGTAGCTTTTGCCGTTAGCTTACAGGCCGCAGGCTGCTTTGAGTTCTTCGACTCGGTCGGTTTTCTCCCAGGTGAAGTCGGCATCTTCGCGGCCGAAGTGACCGTAGGCTGCCGTCTTTTCGTAGATGGGGCGACGCAGGTCTAGGTCGCGGATGATTGCGCCCGGGCGCAGGTCGAAGGTCTTCTCTACGGCTTCAACGATCTTGTCCTCGGCGACCTTAGCGGTACCGAATGTGTCGACCATGATTGAGAGGGGCTTGGACACGCCGATGGCGTAAGCCAGCTCGACCTCGCAGCGGTCGGCCAGACCGGCGGCGACCACGTTCTTGGCGACCCAGCGCGCGGCATACGCGGCGGAGCGGTCAACCTTGGTGCAGTCCTTGCCGCTAAAGGCGCCGCCGCCGTGACGGCCGTAGCCGCCGTAGGTGTCGACGATGATCTTGCGGCCGGTGAGGCCCGTGTCGCCCATGGGGCCGCCCACGACAAAGCGACCGGTGGGGTTCACGTAGATGTCGGCGTTGTCCCACGGCATGTTCTCAGCGGCCATGACCGGGGTGATGACGTGCTCGATGAGGTCGGCCTTAATCTTGCCCATGTCCTCGATCTCGGCGGCGTGCTGCGTGGAGATGACGATGGTCGTGACCTCGACGGGCTTGCCTTCCTCGTAGCGCACGGTGACCTGGGTCTTGCCGTCGGGGCGCAGGTAGGGCAGGGTTCCGTCATGGCGCACGGCAGCCAGGCGCTCGGCCAGGCGGCTTGCCAGGTAGTGCGGCATGGGCATGAGGGTCTTGGTCTCGTTGGAGGCATAACCGAACATCATGCCCTGGTCGCCGGCACCAATCAGGTCGATCGGGTCGGTGGTAGCGCCGGTCTGGGTCTCGAAGGACTCGTCAACGCCCTGGGCGATATCGGGCGACTGCTCGTGGATGAGGCTCATAACGCCGCAGGTGTCGCAGTCAAAACCGAACTTGGCACGGTTGTAGCCAATGCGGCGGATAACGTCGCGGGCGATTTCCTGCACGTCGACGTAGGCCTGGGTTCGAATCTCGCCGGCGACAATGACGGTGCCGGTGGTCACGAGGGTCTCGCAGGCGCAGCGGACGTTCTCCACGTTGGCAGGCACGCCGTTGGGGGCGATGTAGCCCTGCTCCTGGAGCTCTATTTCTTTGGCGAGGATTGCGTCGAGGACGGCGTCGCTGATCTGGTCGGCGATCTTATCGGGATGACCTTCGGTCACCGACTCCGACGTAAAAACAAAGGACCCGTGTTGGGGTGGGATGGAACGAAGTTCTTCTGACATGATTGTCCTTTCAAAAACGTGTCCCGGCGACCGTTACCATTCCGCCGGGCTCTCTATGCAAGGGCACATCATAGCGCGTAAATCAAACATTCACACCCTTTCCGCACCTACTCATTGGGGACAGACTTAAATGACCAGCCTTACCTAAGTGCCGACAGGTTGCCCAAAGACTGGTCATTTAAGTCTGTCCCCAATGAGTAGGTCGGTGCCCTTTGTGCGGAGGTTGCTTTGATGCTTTATACTGGTGCGGGTGCCTATGAGATCAACGAGACCTTTGTGGAGCGTTCGCTTCACTCCAAAGCGCCCCCCCCCGCCAATCTGGCGCCGGTCATCGGCTATGCATTGGCACAGGAGGCCGGGATCCCCGCTTATGTCTATGACGCGGTGTGCGGCTGCGGTGTGCCGGAGAAGATGTATACCATCACGGGCCTGCCGGAACTGGAGCGCCCGTTCCTGACGCATGTGCTCAACAGCCGGGCCGTCAGCATCGCTCAGGCGAAAAAGGACGGCGTAAAGCTGGAGGATGTGACCTATATTGTGACACATCTGGGCGGCGGTATTACTACCAATCTGGTACATCACGGCAGGATCATGGATTTTGTGGGCGATGACGAAGGCGGCCTGTCCCCGGAACGCAGCGGCGGTGTGCCGGTGCGTCCGCTGGTAAAGCTGTGCTATTCCGGCAGATATACCGAGAAGGAGATGCAGGAAAAGCTGAAAGGAAAGGGCGGCGTGATGGGCTATCTGGGTACCAATGACATGCGCGAGGTCGAACGCCGTGTAGACAGTGGTGACACAGAAGCCTCTCTGATCTTCGAGACCATGGCCTTGCAGATCTCACAGGATATCGCCTCATTGGCGCCGGATGTGAACGGTAAAGTCGACCGCATTATCCTTACCGGAGGTCTGGCCCATTCCAAACGCTTCACCGAGCTGGTAGCACGGCGGGTAGCTTTTATCGCGCCGGTAACAGTGATCCCCGGCGCTTATGAAATGGAAGCGCTTGCTTTCGGTGCGCTGCGTGTCCTCTGGGGCGAAGAACAGGCCCGACGGCTTTAAGACGGGTGAGGTTCACGATGTTGAATGAGTTGCAGCGACATTCGAATAGCATATTCCTAGGTGAAGCCGGATGCGGAAAGTCCGAGCTTGCCGTCCATTTGGCGCTGG
>CAVALS010000168.1:0-5237 GCA_963589385.1 Bacteroidaceae bacterium | reverse complement strand
TTCGACGAGAGCTTCCTCATGGCCGTCGCGACCATCGGCGCGTTTGCCATGGTGCTCTTCCCCGACACCGATCCGCACATGGCCGAAGGCGCCGCCGTCATGCTGTTCTACCAGGTCGGCGAGCTGTTCCAGGCATACGCCGTGGGCAAGAGCCGCAAGTCGATCAGCGCCATGATGGACATCGCGCCCGACTACGCTAACGTCGAGCAACCCGATGGCACACTCGAGCAGGTCTTCCCCGATGACATCGCCGTCGGCACCGTGATCGTGGTCAAGCCCGGCGAGCGCGTGCCTATCGACGGCGTCATCGTCGAAGGCGAAACCCAGCTCGACACCGCCGCACTCACGGGCGAGTCAGTTCCCCGCCCCGCCAAGTCCGGCGACGATATCATCAGTGGCTGCATCAACATGACGGGGCTCATCCACGTGCGCACCACCAAGCCATTTGGCGAGTCCACCGTCGCGCGCGTCCTGGAGCTCGTGGAGAATGCCAGCGAAAAGAAGGCGCGCACCGAGAACTTCATCACGCGCTTCGCCCGCGTCTACACTCCCGCCGTCACCGGCGCGGCCGCGGTACTCGCGCTCGGCGGCGGCTTGATCACCGGCGCCTGGTCCGACTGGATCCTGCGCGGCCTGACCTTCCTGGTCGTCAGCTGCCCGTGCGCGCTCGTGATTAGCGTCCCGCTCAGCTTCTTTGGCGGCATTGGCGGCGCATCCAAGCTGGGCGTCCTCATCAAGGGTTCTAACTACCTCGAGACGCTCGCCGATGTGGACACCGTCGTCTTTGACAAGACCGGCACGCTCACCAACGGCACGTTCTCGGTGGTCGCGGTGCACCCCGAGGCTGGCTATACCGAGCAGTCGTTGCTCGAGGTCGCAGCCCTTGCGGAGTCGTTCTCCGATCACCCCATCGCGCAGTCCGTGCGTGTCGCCTACCAGGGCGAGGTCGACCCCAAGCGCGTAAGCGACTCCACCAACGACGCGGGCCATGGCGTGACGGCGATTATCGACGGCAAGCGCGTCATCGTCGGCAATGCCAAGATGCTTGCTGTGGCCGGTATCGAAGCGCCCAATTGCGAGATCGTCGGCACCATCCTCCACGTGCTGGTCGATGATACGTACGCCGGCCACATCGTAATTGCCGACACCATAAAGACCGATGCCGAGCAAACGATTCGCGACCTGCACGCCGCCGGCGTCAAGCGCACCGTCATGCTCACGGGCGACCGTGAGGAGGTTGCGGCGTCTGTAGCCAAGCAACTCGGTCTCGACGAGTTCCACGCGCAGCTGTTACCGGGTGATAAGGTCGAGCGTGTCGAGGCGCTGCTTGCAGCAGAATCGGGCAAGGGCAAGCTCGCCTTTGTAGGCGACGGCATCAACGATGCGCCCGTGCTCACCCGTGCAGACGTTGGCATTGCCATGGGCGCCATGGGTTCCGACGCCGCAATTGAGGCCGCCGACGTGGTGCTGATGGACGACAAGCCTTCCAACATCTCCCGCGCGATCCGCGTGGCGCGCAAGACCATGACGATCGTCTGGCAGAACATCATCTTTGCGCTGGGCGTTAAGCTGCTGATTCTGGTGCTCGCGGCGCTGGGCATCGCCAATATGTGGCTTGCCGTGTTCGGCGACGTAGGCGTGGCGATTATCGCCATCCTGAATGCCATGCGCGCGATGGGTGTCAAGAACCTGTAGCGTTCGTGGGCTGTCCGGCCGGGACCGGGCTTGGTTTTGAAAACGTCCTCGCGCATGAGGCCCGTCTTTCCTGCTCCTGCGGAGCAACGGAAAGGCGGGCCTCGCGCTGTGGAATGTTTTCAAAACCAAACCCGGCCCCGGCCTGCGGTGACGTAGCTGGCAGTTCTTGGGCATCGCTTGCTGGCGGGGTTCCTTTGCTGAAATGGACTTGGCCGAAAGGGCCGCTGGTCCCGGTCGCTGGTTCGCGCTTTGCGCGAACTCCGCGCTACTGGGGGTTCGTTAGGATTCCGCCGCTTGGCCCGTCGCCTCGCCCCGGTTCAGCATCGCCCTCAGTTTCTCGAAGCTCTCCTCACTCAGGCAATGCTCCATGTGGCAGCCCTCTTGCGACGCGACCTCAGCCGAAACACCCGCATCCTCCAGCAGCCCCACGAAAAAGCAGTGACGCTCCCACATTTGGCGAGCGACCTCCAGACCACGCTCCGTCAGATGAACGTCGCGCTTGCCCATTTCGACATAGCCGTTGCTTTCCAGCGTCGCCATGGCCTTGGAAACGCTCGCCTTGGTTACGCCGAGGTACTCCGCAACGTCGATCGAGCGCACGATGCCCTGACGTTCCGACAGAACGTAGATCGATTCGAGATAGTCTTCTCCGGATTCACGCAGGGCCATGGGCCGCCTTTCGCGATGGCTTCTAGTTAGCCTTTGGATACTTTCCAAAGGCTAACTTTACCGCAAAAGTTGCCCATGTCTTACTACTTTGCCTAAAAGTTAGCCGTGTTTCACAAAACGTGCGGGACGAAAACAAAATGGGGACGCCCCGTAAGGAGTGTCCCCAGGTGCCAGGTGCCGGGTCGTAGCTACACGAGGCCAAAGTACTTCGCGGCGTTGTAGATGCCGTCGTCGTCCACGGCAGTCGTCACATAGGTCGCCGCAGCTTTCACCGTGTCCTGCGCGTTGCCCATGGCCACACTTGTGCCCACGGCCGAGAACATCGACAGGTCGTTCTCGCCGTCGCCAAAGGCGATCGCCTCGCTCGCGTCGATGCCCAGGCGCTCCAGCGTCGCCGCCACGCCCAGGTCCTTGCCGCCGTTGGCAGGGATAATGTCGCAGAACAAATCGCACCAGCGCGTAGTGAGCGAATGCGACACGGCGTCGGTCACGATATGCTCGTCGGCCGGGTCCACAAAGGCGCAGAACTGGTAGACCGGCGCATCAAAGGCATGCTCAAACGGCTCCTCGTGGTAGACGATTCCCGCGTTGCTACCGGCCGTCACCACACGCTCGGACAGGCGGTTCACAAACGAGTTCTCGCCCTGCATGCACAGCGAGTCGTAGCGCCCCTCGGCCACCTGGTCCACGATCACCGCAACGTCGTCCGGGTCAATCGGACAGCTGCGGTAGACGCCCTCGGCATCAAAACAGTGCTGGCCCGAAAGCGTAATGTACGCATCCCAGCCCAGGTCGAACAGCCAATCGGGCATCTGGTAGGTCGGACGGCCCGTGGCGATCACGCATGCGATCCCCTGCTCGTGAAAGCTGTCGAGCACCTGCTGCGCCGACGCCGGAATCCGGTGGGTCTTAAAGCTCAGTAGCGTGCCGTCGATATCGAAAAACGCGGCTTTGATCATCCTCGTCTACTCCTCGCCCTCGAGCTTTTCGCTCGCCTCGAGCCACGCCATCTCCAACTCGTCCATGGCGGCGTGAGCCTCGTCGATCTTTGCCTGCTGCTCGCCCAGCGCCGTGTAGTTGGTGGGGTCGACCTGGGCCATCGCGGCCTCGGCCTCCTCAACGCGGGCGCGCTGCGTCTCCATCTTGCGCTCGAGCGAGCTCACCTCGCGGCGGAGCTTCTGACGCTCGGCGTTGGACAGGCCGTTGGGCTGACCGCTCGACTTGGGCTTTTCGGCCGCAGCAGCCGCGGCACCGGTGTCAAACGTGCCGGTCTTGGCGCTCGGCGCGCCCACGGGCTCGCCCTCGGCGGTAGCGTTGCACAGGCGAAGGTACTGGTCCACGCCACCGGGCATATGCGTCAGGTGGCCGTCGAGCAGCGCCCACTGCTGGTCGGTCACGCGCTCCATCAAGAAGCGGTCGTGCGTCACCAGGATCAGCGTGCCGGGCCAACCGTCGAGCAGATCCTCGACAATCGCCAGCATGTCGGTATCCAGGTCGTTGCCGGGCTCGTCCAGGATGAGCACGTTGGGCTCGTCCAGGATTGTCAGTAGCAGCGACAGGCGACGGCGCTGGCCGCCCGAAAGATCGCCGATGCGGCTCCAGAGCTGCTGCGTCGTAAAACCCAGGCGCTCGCAGAGCTTTTCGGGCGAAGTCTCCTTGCCGTCGATGACGTAGTACTTCTTATAGTTGCTGAGCACCTCGCGAATCGTGTCGCCCATGAAGGGCTCGAGCTCCTCGAGCTGCTGTGACAGCACGCCAAAGCGCACTGTCTGGCCAATCTTCACGCGGCCGCGCGTGGGCGCAATTTTGCCCTGGATCACGTCGAGCAGCGTCGACTTGCCAGCGCCATTCTCGCCCAAAAGACCATAGCGGTCGCCCACACCAATGAGCCAGGTCACGTCGGAGAGTACCTGCTTGGGCGCGCCATCGGCATCCGCATAGCCGGCGTCCACGTCGACCACATCGATAACCTGCTTGCCTAGGCGGCTCACGGCGAGGCGCTTGAGCTCCAGCTCGTCACGCACGGGCGGCACGTCGGCGATCAGCTCGCGAGCGGCATCCACACGAAACTTGGGCTTGGTGGAGCGCGCTTGGGCACCGCGGCTCAGCCACGCGAGCTCCTTGCGCGCCATGTTGCGACGACGCTCCTCGGTAACCGCGGCCATGCGGTCGCGCTCTACGCGCTGAAGGATATATGCGGAGTAGCCACCCTCGAAGGGATCGACCTGGCCGTCGTGGACCTCCCACATGCTGGTGCAGACCTCGTCCAGGAACCAGCGGTCGTGCGTGACCACGAGCATGGCGCCCTGACCGCGCTGCCAGCGGGCCTTTAAGTGACGCGCGAGCCAGTTGATGGTGCGCATATCCAGGTGGTTGGTGGGCTCGTCGAGCATGAGCACGTCATAGTCGCCGATCAGCAGGCGCGCGAGGTCCACGCGACGGCGCTGGCCGCCCGAAAGCTCGCCCACCGTGCCCTCCCAGGGCACATCGCTAATAAGGCCGGCCAGAATCTGGCGCGTGCGGGGGCTCGACGCCCACTCGTACTCGGGGACGTCACCCACAACGGCATGATGCACGGTGTCGGTATCGACCAGCTGGTCCTTTTGGCCGAGTAGACCGATCGTGGTGCCGCGACGGTGCGTCACGCGGCCGTCGTCGGGCTCCAACGTGCCGGCGAGCACGCTCAGCAGCGTCGACTTACCGTCGCCGTTTTTACCGACAATACCAATACGGTCGCCCTCGCCCACGCCGAGCGTAACGCTATCGAAAATATGCTTGGTGGGAAACTCTAGGCTGACGGAATCGCATCCCAAAAGAATCGCCATATGCCCTGCTCCTTCGTAGAAATTCAACGTTGTCCATGATAGCAGCGA
>CAVALS010000167.1:0-5265 GCA_963589385.1 Bacteroidaceae bacterium | reverse complement strand
ACGAGAACGGCAACAAGATGGAGCCTGTCGAGCAGGCCGTCGTCGAGTGCCCGGATGAGTACTCGGGCAAGGTCGTTGAGGTCTTCGGTACCTCCGGCGGCATCATGACGAGCATGGATACCTCGGGCATCGTGACGCACCTCGAGTTTAAGATTCCGACGCGCGGCATCATGGGCCTTAAGAACCGCATCATGAACGTCACCCACGGCGAGGGCGTGTTCTACCACACCTTCCTGGAGTATGGTCCTTACGCCGGCGAGATCGGCAACCGTCAGAACGGCGCCATGATCTCCATGACCACCGAGAAGGCCGTTGCCTACGCTCTGGGTACGCTGCAGGAGCGCGGCCAGCTGTTTGTTGAGCCGGGCACCGAGTGCTATGAGGGCATGATCGTGGGCGAGCGCAGCAAGGCTGGTGACATGGTCGTCAACATCGCCCGTACCAAGAACCTGGGCAACCAGCGTTCCTCGACCTCCGATATTTCCGTCCAGCTGGTGCCGCCCCGCACCTTCTCGCTGGAGGAGGCGCTGGAGTACATCGCCGACGACGAGCTGGTAGAGATCACTCCCAAGAACATCCGCCTGCGCAAGCGTCTGCTCAACGCTACCGACCGCAAGAAGGCTGCCGTTCGCGCTGGCCAGGTCAACAAATAAGCGCTGGGCTTTATAGCGTCTAACAAGAAAGGGCGTCGACCGCGATGGTCGGCGCCCTTTTTGGTGCAAGGGGGACGGGTTAGTTTGCATCACAGCTGGGGCGACTATCCCTCCGATTGGCTTCCCAGCCAAAGTAAAGTTGTTTAAACATATACATAATTCCACTGAATATAGCCGGTATGATGCAAAACTGTTAACAGATAAATATCAACTGGTATTAAATTAAAAGACCTATTGACCTGCGGTTTACATGATTGGTATCTATATATTATTTTATGCATTGTGGCATAGACGAACCGTCTTAGAAGGTGCTCCCCAATGGGTTCTTGCAATGCGCTAGGTAGGTGCTCGTTGATGTTGGGGTTTGTGTTCGATCCGACGATTCGCCGTATTCCACACTGTGTTGTAGGAATTAAGGGACAACTATGAACGCACACCGCTCACGGTCGCTGGGTATGGCGGCCCTGATCTTCATTTTGATTAGCCTCACCGCCGCAGTTTTTCACGGTGCAGCCCCCGTGCGCGCCGAGGATGCGACGCCGCCGACGCCGATTGCGATTGATGAGAAGACAGCGAGCGTTACGGTTAAGCTCTATACCGACGAGTATCGTACTCAGGAGCTAAAAGGTGCCGTGACCTCTGTATCAACCCTTTACGGGGCTTTTTCGGCAAATTTCAAAACTGGCGAGGCTCCTACGCCTGGGAACAATGTTGCCGTTTACAAGTTTCCTGACACCATAGCCGTCGACGATAACGCCGCTGTGGACCTTATGGCGGGAACGGGCGCCGATGCCGTAAGAGCTGGCACATGGGAGATTAAAAACAACAAGGCCATCTTTACGTTCGACAAGGCGTGGCTCGCGAAAAACCCTGCGAACATCCATGTCGCGGCCAGCTTCTCGTTCCAGCTTAAAAACAAGGACGTTGGTTCTGGTGGCGTGACATCTGTCGTGTTCCCCGGCGTGGGGAAGGTCGATATTTCCACCAAGGACGGTAGCGTTAAGGGAGAGAAGTCGGGGGTTTTCTCTCAGGGCTCCAACGGCGTGGCCAAGGTCACCTGGACCGTTAAGCTCACCGTCGAGCCGTATGCCACAAGCGTTAAGTTCACCGATACGCTAGGCGAGAACTTCAGCTTTGTGGAGGGCAGCTTCAAGCTTGACGGCAAGACGATTGAATCGCAGCCAACAATCGAAGGTCAGACCGCGACCATCGAGAACTTGGGCAGCCTTCCCCGGGGTGTCCATACGATTACGTATGAAACCAAGCTGAAGAGTGACGTCTCCGTGAACAACGGCGAGTATATCAACGAACAGGGAGGCTCCAAAAACACGGCAGCGTGGGAATGGGGCGGCCCTAACGATCGCCAGAACGGCACGGCCACGGCTGCTCCTAGTCAATTTCGTTATGACATGATCAACAAGTCCAACGGCTCGGGCACGTCGTCGGACATCAAATGGACGGTCAGGCTCAACCAAGGCGAGCTTAAGGCTGACATGAGTGGCTACAAGTTCACCGATAAGTTGGACGCTAAACAAACGTATACGGGGAGTTACACGGTTTACAAAGGTACGTCGGAATCGGATGGAGTCAAGATCTACGAGCGTGCTCTTGATTCGTCGAAAGATACCTTTTCCTATACGTTCCCGGACAACCTTAACGATAAGTACGCCACCTACTGCATCGTTTATCACACCAGGATGAACGATACGAATTCCTATGACACCGTGCACAACAATGCGACTATCGAGCATGAAGGCCGCGTCTCGGGAGCAGCCGAAGGCAAGTTTACGCCGCAGCTGATGGGTACGCCGATCACCAAGAGGCGCGTGAGCTCCGACGAGGCCGGGACGACGGGCAGGGCGACGTGGGAGACGAAGGTCGCGCTGAAAGCGATCGTTAATGCGGTCCATCCGGACAAGGTGACGGTGAAGGATACGTTTCAGTCGGCGTGGTCGCAAAATCTCGGCATCGACGTAGATTCCATTTCCATCACAATCGGCGAAACTGTGCTGAAACGGGGCCAGAACGCTGACTGGGACCTGACGGCCAACTGGACGGTCGGTGGAACAAAAAGAAATTTCAACCTTGATATAAATGTGAACGACAAGGTAAAGGCCGCCCTCGAGAACGAGGACTACGCCGTCATCACCTACACCACCACGTCCGATGCGTTGCCGGGCTGGTACTCGAACTTCGCGTCGGTCAGTGCGTCGGGCCTGAACCTTCAGCGGCAGTACACCGACCTCGTTATGTACGTTGTCAACAAAGAAACGACGCCTGCGGTCGAGAAGCCGGAAGCGGAGTCGAAGGTGTCTTGGAGCGAGAGCTTCGACTGGAGCTCCGTCGACGGCTCGGCAGAGAAGGGTGCTTGGCTCGTCGACTGGACAGTGTACGCGAACCGCCAGCAGGGCAACAAGGGCGCAAATGGTGAGTACGAATACTACGGAGCCGGAAAACTCGGCAACAAACCTCTGAATATTGTCGACACCCTTCCGGACGGTATGAGCTACGTTGTGAATTCCGCCAAATACACGCTCGTGCAGAATCCCTACGATCAGCATGCCGGCTACGGTAGCGGAAGCGAGGCGGAGACGATCATTTCGGGCAAACAGCTCGATGCCGGCAACGTGAAAAGCAACGGTACCACGGTCACCTTCTCCATTCCTACAACAGAGCTTGGTGAATTTGCCGGTTACGCCAAGCTTACGTATCGGACGGCGGTCAAGCGAAGCAAGCTCGACACCTCTACGAACGAGGTGAAGTTCACTAATTCTGCCAGCGCTAAGTCGGGTGAGAAGGAGTTCAGCTCTGGCAGCGGAACCGTCACCATCAAGAACAACGTTATCAACAAGACCGGCGAGCTGGTCACTGACAGCAATCGCATCAAGTACACCATTCTGGTCAACAAGTCTGCGGTTGCCCTTAAGAGCGACACTGACATCCTCGAGCTCGTCGACACCATGGATGCCAAGTGCACGTTGGTGCCGTCTACGCTTAAGGTCTATGAGCGGATGAATGGTGCCTGGTCACTGCTGGCTGATGAGGACTATTCATCGGAGATGGAGCAAGTCAAGGATGAATCTGGCTCGCGTACGAAGCTGACACTTAACGTGCCCGATAAGAAGTATCTCAAGTCGAGTATGAGGTGATCCCGAGCGGAAATCCTGGCGATGAAGTTTCTCTTTCCAACACCGCCACGCTCACGGGGGTGACTGATGGCTCCGCGATCGATGATCAAAAATGGATTGTCAAGAGCGCTTCTGCTACCGCAGGTGGCAACGGCTACGGCATCACGATGACCAAATACGACGCCCAGCAGGTCGGCGCGACGCTCGAGGGTGCGGAGTTTACGCTCTACAGTGTGGCCATGGATGGCGCCGGTGAGACTGATGAGGAATTCCAGACTGCCAAGACCGATGGCAGCGGAAAAATCTCGTTCGGCACGAGCACCAAAAAGATGACTAATTGCGTGCTCTACAAGCTTGTGGAGTCGAAGGCGCCTGAGGGGTACGACACAACAAGCCCCACATGGATCATGCTCAAGGGCGATGCGACTACGGAGGAATATCAGGCCGCGCTTGAAAAGGCGAGGGACGTTGTCGGGAACGCGGAGATCATCGGCGATGCCGAGAAGGACAAGATTTGGATCTACGATAATCGCCTGACGGTATCCACGGAAATCAAAGCAAAGAAAGTGCTTGAAGGTGGAACCTTCAAGGAAGGACAGTTCTCGTTCGAGCTCAAGGACGGCGAGGGCAAGGTACTCCAGACGGTGACTAATGACGCCGAGAGGAACGTCTCTTTTCCCGTCGAGTACAACAAGGCGGGAACCTATACCTACAAGATCTCCGAGGTCGTTCCCAAGGACGCCGAGGGCAACGTCAAGGATCACATTACCTATGACACGACCGAGCACAAGGTTAAGGTTGTCGTGGCTAATGGCGACGGAAAGCTCGATGTCACCGTCACCTACGATAACGACTCTCCGACTCCACCGACCTTTACCAACAAGTATTCGACCACGCTTCCCGAGGCGGGCGGGGCTGGCTTGACTATGACGTATCTGGCCGGCGCTTCGATGCTGTGTTTTGCCGCGACGTGGATGCATGCTCGTCGTCATCGCGATCTGGATCGAGGTGGCCGTCGTGAGTAGGTTTTGCCGCCGCTTGCTGGCTGTCGCGACGATAGCCACGGTTGCCATCCTCTCTTTTGTGGTGTTGCCCGGGACGGCTCATGCTGTCGGTACCGGAGCTATTACGGTGGACGGTAAAGTTGCGACGCGGTATGACGCGTATCAGCTCTTTTCGGCGATCGTTGCCGACGATGCTGATGCCGACCAAAAAGTCGCAACTGACGTAACGTGGGCGAATGACGCCGTTCGTCAAGCTGTTCTCCCCGTGCTTCATGATGCGGGGCTCGATAGCTCGGCATCGGGGGCACAAGAGGCTGTCGAATGGATGGATGCCGACGGACACATAACGACCGCGCTGACGGCAAAGCTTGCTCGTGCGATTTGCAATGCCGGCGCAACTTCCGTGGCCCTTAACGCGGACACGGCGGCCGAGCTGCCCTGCGGCTACTGGCTCATCGTCGCCGACGACGACGCCATCGC
>CAVALS010000166.1:0-5266 GCA_963589385.1 Bacteroidaceae bacterium | reverse complement strand
CCGGGCGAATTGATGTAGAGCGAGATATCCTTCTCGGCATCCTGGCTCTCAAGATGCAGCAGCTGGGCAACGACCAGGTTGGCGCTGACGGAGTTGATCTCCTCGCCCAAGAAAATGATGCGGTCGTTGAGCAGGCGCGAATAGATATCGTAGCTGCGCTCGCCGCGCGGCGTCTGCTCGATAACGTATGGCACGAGGGCGGAATCGAACTTAGCGATCATACGCATCTCCATTTCTCTCTTGCGGACCAAATTGGTTCTAGATAAACGTACGGTGCCCGCATGCTATGCATTGGCTGGCACCGTACGAAGCAACCGGATAACCGGTGTATAACTTTACCCCATCACGGGCGCACCCATGCGCTCGCGGGCAAGGTGGCGAGAATTACTCGGCGTCCTTGGCGGTCTCGTCGACCTCGGTCACCTTGGCGTTCTCGACCAGGTGGTCGACGGCCTTGGAGCGACGGATGGACTCGCGGACGGCAGGCATGCGGCCATCGGCGATGAACTCGGCCTTGGAAGCCTCGACGTCCTTGACGCCGGCCTTCTCGAACTCGGCGTTGACGTCGTCCTCGGTGACCTCGATCTTGAGCTCACGGGCGAGGGCGTCCAGAGCCAGGGACTCACGGGCAACGTCGTTGGCCTGCTTGTGCAGGTCGCCGATGAACTGTTCCATGGTCAGGCCGGAAGCGGGCAGCCAGGTGTCCAGCGTCATGCCGCGGGCAGCGAGGTTGGACAGGAAGTTCTGGCCAAGCTCCTCAAAGACGGACTGCTCGTAGTCGGCGTCCATCTCGTCGAGCTGCAGGCGCTCGGCGAGAGCAGAGACGCAACGGTTCTCCTTCTCGGCCGGGAGGCGGGAAGCCTTGTCCTGCTCGATCTCGATCTTGATGGCGTCGCGCATGGCGTCGATGCTGTCGAAGCCAAAGTCGGACTTGACGAGCTCGTCGGTGAGCTCGGGGGTGTTGCGGACCTTGATGCCCTTGACGGTGACCTCGACGGTGTGGGTCTCGGCCTCCTCGCCCTCCTCGACCTCGTCGGTCCAGGTGACGGTCTTGACGTCGTCAACGTTAGCGCCGATCAGGGCCTCGTTGAACTCCTTGGGGTTGCTGTCGCTACCGGCGATGAGCATGCGGCCCTCGGCAGCGAAGTTGTCGGCGTTCTCGACGGCCTTGAGGTCGACGGTGACGTAGTCCTCGGCCTCGACGGCGCGACCCTCGACGTCCTCGAAGGTGGCACGGTAGTTGAGGAGCATCTCGACCTGGTTGTTGATCTCGGACTCGGTGACCTCCGCAGGGGGCATCTCGATCTCGACGGCGTCGAAGGAGGAGAGCTCAGCGGCAGGACGCAGGGAGAACTCGACGGTGTAGGTGTAGTCCTCGTGATCCTTGGCGAGGTCGAGCTCCTTGTAGTCACCGCTCTTGGTGGGGACGATGTCCAGCTCGTTGAGGACGGCGGGCTCGTTGGCGGCGATCAGGTCGTTGGTGGCCTGAGCGAGGGTTGCCTCGGCGCCAAGAGCGGAGTCGATGACCGGACGGGGGGCCTTACCGGCGCGGAAGCCCGGGAAGCGGTACTTCTTGGCGGTGTCCTTGTAGGCCTTCTTGATCGCGGCGTCGACGTCGGCGGCCGGGATGGTGACCGTAGCGGTGAGCTTGGCGTCCTTGACGTCAGAAGCGGTGATGTTCAACACGTTCCTCCTCATACTGCCCAGCTTATCTGAGGTGCTGGTACCTTTATGCAACAAGCGTCGCGAGGGCATAAGCCGACGCGGGTGCGTTGGTGCGGGCGAAAGGACTCGAACCTTCACGGGAATCCCACCAGAACCTAAATCTGGCGCGTCTACCAATTCCGCCACGCCCGCATGAGCGCACAGATTAGGAATGATAGCAGATACGAACGACAAGCGCACGCACACCTTTTACAAGCTCACGACCTCACCACGAGTGCAAAAGGCGGGACGAGTTACCCCGCCCCGCCAATTACGACTTGTTCGCTAACCCGCTACTCCCCCAGCAGGGCCTTCTCGGGCGTGATCGGCAGCGAGCGAACCTGGTGGCCGGTGGCGTGCGCCACGGCCGAGGCCACGGCGGCGAGCGGCGTGTTGATGACGACCTCGCCGATCGACTTGGCGCCAAACGGACCCGTCGGCTCGTAACTCGGCTCAAAGGCCACGCGAATGCTGCCGATATCCAGGCGCGTGGGCAACTTGTAGCTCATAAAGTTGCCGGTGCGCAGGCGGCCGCGGTCGTCGTGCTCGACAATCTCGTAGAGCGCGTGGCCAATGCCCTGGGCAATGCCGCCCTCGGCCTGAACACGTGCGAGTGCCTCGTTGATAACGGTGCCGCAGTCGACAGCCGCCGCGTAGTCCACAACGGTCACCTTGCCGGTGGCCTTGTCGACCTCGACCTCGGCAATACCGGCCATAAACGGCGGAGGCGAAACGGGCAGGCAGGCAGAGGCATGCGAGGTGAGCGCGTCGCCGCCCGCAATGTTCTTGACGCACAGGTTGGCAAAGTCGCGCAGCGTGAGGTAGCGGTTCTGCTCGCGCGCGGCACGCTCGTCGGACAGGCGCACGTACTGGCCGTCGAAGACCACGTCGGCGGCGTCAACGTCCCACATCTGGGCGGCCTTGGCGCAGATCTTCTCGCGCAGCTCGGTCGCGGCGTTCTTGGCGGCAAGGCCCGTCACGTAGGTACCGGAGCTCGCGTACGAGCCGGCGTCGAACGGCGACACATCGGTGTCCACGCCGCGCACCACAATGAGCGAGCTCTCCACACCCAGCTCCTCGGCGGCAATCTGCGCCAGGATCGTGTCGACGCCCATGCCGTTATCGGTAGCGCCGGTGCCGATGGTAATAAAGCCGTCCTCTTCCAGGCGCATGTCGATGCCGGCGATATCCACGTTGGAAATACCCGAGCCCTGCATGGTGAGCGCGCAGCCAAGGGCGCGCACGCGGTCGCCCAGGTCCACGGCCAGCGGCTTGTCGCGCCAGCCGATCATGTCCATCGCGCGCAGCAGGCAGCGGTCGAGTGCGCAGGCGTTGAGCTTCTCGTTGTAGTACTGCGGCATGATCTCGCCCTCGCGCACGATGTTCTTAAGGCGCAGGTCGGCGGGGTCCATGTGCAGCATGTCGGCGAGCTCGTTGACGGCGCTCTCCACGGCAAACTGGCCCTGGGTGGCACCGTAGCCGCGATACGCGCCGCCGCGGTTGGTGTTGGTGTAGACGGCGTCCCACCTAAAGCGGCTCGCCTTTACGTGGTTGTAGATGGGCAGGCTCTTATGACCCGAAAGGCCGATCGTCGTGGTGGCGTGCTCGCCGTACGCGCCGGCGTTGGACAGCGTATGCAGGTCGATGGCTGTAATGGTGCCGTCGTTCATGGCGCCCATCTTAACGGTCATCTGCATCTGGTGGCGCGAGTTGCCCGCGGTGATGGTCTCCTCGCGGGTGTAGCAGCAGTAGCTCGGACGGCCGGTCTGCTGGGTAACGAATGCCACGAAGATCTCACAGCAGCCCGTCTGCTTGGAGCCAAAGCCGCCGCCGATGCGCGGCTTAATGACCTGCACCTGCGACTGCGGAATGTCGAGCGACTGCGCGACCATGCGGCGCACGTGGAAGGGCACCTGCGTGGAGGTGGTCACCGAAATGCGGCCGAAGGCGTCGGTCGTCGCGAAGGCACGGAAGGTCTCCATGGGCGCGGTCTGGGTGGCCTGGCTGGTGTAGGTGCGCTCAAAGACGATGTCGCTCTGGGCGAAGGCCTCGTCCAAGTCGCCAAAATCGCTGGTACCGCTGCACACCAGGTTACGAGCAACGTCGCCGCCCTGCGGGAACATAAAGGTCACGTCGCCCTCGGGGTGGACAACGATGTCGTTATCGAGTGCCTGGGTAAAGTCGAGCAGCGGCTCGAGCACCTCATAGTCGACCTTAATGAGTTTGAGCGCCTTGTCGGCAGCCTCCTCGGTCTCGGCGGCGACGATCGCCACTTCCTCGTTTTGGTAACGGACGAGGTTCTCGAGGATCAGGCGGTCGTAGGGACTCGGCTGCGGATAGCTCTGCCCGGCGATGGTAAAGCGGCGCTGGGGCACGTCCTCGTAGGTGTAGACGCCCACCACGCCGGGCACCTTCAGGGCGCGCGACGTATCGATGGAGCGGATCTTAGCGCGCGCATACGGGCTGCGCTTGAGCTTAACGATCAGGGCGCCGGCGGGCACCAGGTCGCCCGTGTAGACGGGACGGCCCTCGAGCAGCGCCTTCGAGTCCTTCTTGGGCTGCTTGTGAGTGATCTGCTTGTAGGAGACACCGTCGGAGCTGGTGTCGTTGACCGGCAGCTCGGGCATCTCAAAGCCCACCTGCACGCCAGACTCGTTGAGGAAGCGCACGATGGCGCGCAGCTGGCTCTCGTAGCCGCTGCAACGGCAGAGGTTGCCGGCAAGCTGGCGCGAGAGCTCCTCGCGCGTGGCGACGAGGCTCGGGTCCTCCTTGGCGGCGCGGGCGAGCGCCAGCACGTTCATGATGAGGCCGGGAGCGCAAAAACCGCACTGCTCGGCGCCTTCGGCAGCCATCGCACGGGCCAGTGCCTCGGACTCGGCCTTAAGGCCCTCAAGCGTGGTGATGGTGCGACCCTCGACACGCGCCGCGGGAACCGAGCAGCTCAGAACTGGGTCGCCGTCGAGCCACACCGTACACAGGCCGCAGTTGGTGGTTTCGCAGGCGCAGCGCACCGACGCGCAACCCTGCTCGCGCAACAACGCAAAGAGCATGGTGTCGGGGGCAATCTGAACCTTGACCTTGCGGCCGTTGAGCGTAAAGGAAAGATCGATGAGTTTGGCAGCCATTAGCGCACCTCGCTAGAATCGACGCCGGGCACGCGGCGGCAGGAATACTCGTCCGTGGCAAACTTGGGGACCTGCACGGTCTCGAGCTCGCGGGCAAGCGCGGCCGAAAGCTCGATGCCGGCGGCGCGGCGCACGGCCTGAATCGCCAACGGGGCCGAGATGCGGCGGCGGTAGTCAGCCGAGCCCCACAGGTTGGTGCCGTAGCTCAGCGCACGCACGGATGCAGCCAGGACGCGAAGCTCGTCCTCGGAAGGATGCTCGTTGGTAAGGCCACATGCCTCGCCCTGCAGCAGGGTCGCGCGCAGCGGGCGGGCACCCACGGTGACATGCCAGGTGTTATCCCACCAGGCAGCGGTGACGTTGAGCGAGGGGAAGTCCGTCGCGGCCTTGCGCACGGCCTCGTAAAACAGTTTGCTCTCTGCCATTTCCCAGCTTTT
>CAVALS010000165.1:0-5345 GCA_963589385.1 Bacteroidaceae bacterium | reverse complement strand
CACTAGTCACTCCTTAATTGGACTCGCCCACCAGGGCGCGGCAGAAATCTTTGGCATTGAACTCCTGCAGGTCATCGACCTGCTCGCCCACGCCCACGCGCAGGATCGGGAGCTTGAGCTTCTCGGCCACGGCCATGGCGATACCGCCCTTTGCCGTGCCGTCGAGCTTTGTCATGATAATACCGTCCAGACCCAGCGCCTCATTAAACTCGAGCGCCTGGTTCAGACCGTTCTGGCCGGTGGCGGCATCGATCACAAGCACGACCGAGACCGGCATGGGACCGGCGGCCATATTGGCGGCGCGCTTACGGGTCACATTGACCACCTTGGCAAGCTCGCGCATGAGCTCAGGGCTCGTGTGCAGACGGCCGGCGGTATCGATAAGCACCAGGTCGCTGCCGCGCTTGTCGGCCTCGTCGAGCACGTCGTAGCAAACACTTGCCGGGTCGGAGCCGCGGTCGCGCTTGATGACGGGGACGCCAGCGCGCTGGCCCCACACATCGAGCTGCTCGATAGCGGCAGCACGGAAGGTATCGGCAGAGCCGATCACGACGTTCTTGCCGCGGGCGGCCATGGCGCTCGCGATCTTACCGACCGTCGTGGTCTTGCCGGCGCCGTTGATGCCCACAAACAGCACGCAGCTCGGCGTATCGGCGAACGGATCGCGCTCGATGGGCACAAAGTGCTGTTCGAGCTGCTCGGCTAGGGCACGACGGAGCTGCGGGGCGGTCTTGAGGTTCTTCTTGGCCGCGGCATCGCGCAGGTCATCGGAGACCTTGATAGCGACCTCGGCACCCATGTCACCCATAACGAGGGTGTCCTCTAGGTCCTCCCAAAAATCCTCGTCGACCTCGCCGCCAAAGTAAAAGACCTCGTTGAGGGCCTCGCGGCTGCGCTCAAGTCCGCGCGAGAGAGCATCGAAGAATCCCATTATGCATTCACGACCTTTCCGGTTTCGCGATCGAGTTTTTGCGAGACGACGCGACTGACGCCGTCGGCTTGCATCGAGACGCCGTAGAGGACGTCAGCGTCCTCCATAGTACGGCGCTGATGCGAGATAACCAAGAGCTGCGTATCGGAACGCAACACGTCGAGTGCGCCGATGAGCTTGGACAGGTTGGCGTCATCGAGTGCCGCCTCGACCTCGTCCAGCACATAGAACGGCACCGTGCGCGTGCGGTACACAGCAAAGAGCAGGGCGAGCGCCGTCAGGCTCTTCTCGCCGCCCGACATGAGCATCATCTTGGTGATGCGCTTGCCGCGCGGCTGCGCCACGACCTCGATACCCGTCTCGGCAGGATGCTCGGGATCGGTCATCTCCAGATGAGCCTGGCCGCCCGGGAAGAGCATAGCGAAGATCTCGCGGAAGTTCGCGTCGACCTTCTCAAACGTCACCAGGAAGGCCTTCCGCATCTTGCGATCAATGGCCACCGTGATCTTGGTGAGCGCCTTACGCGCGCTCTCCAGATCGGCCAGCTGCTCCTCGATGTAGTCGGCACGGCGCTTGAGCTGCTCGTACTCCTCCATGGCAACTTGGTTAACGGGACCAAGGTTGTTGATCTGGCGCACAAGCTGATTGAGTTCGCGCTCGGCGGCATCGCGGTCCGTGGGCGCCGGAAGCATGAGCGCTTCCTCGAGCACCGTCGTGCCATCGGCGGTAATGGCCTTAATGGCAGCCTCGACCTGCACCTCGAGCTTGCCACGCGCGACCTTGAACTCGTTTTGCGTGGCAGAGGCGGTATCGACTCGCTCCTTAGCGCGGGCAACCTCTGCCTTGGCATCCTCGATGGTCTTCTTGAGCGAAGCCGAGTCCGCCTCCTCGAGCGAAGCCTGGTCACGCAGACGCGCGGCCCAATCCGAGGCACGCTCCAGCAGCGCCGAATAGCGCTCGTGCATGGGGTCGACGCGCAGGCGCAGCAGCTCGAGCGAGCGCGAGGCCTGGCGTGTTCCGCGGATACGACGGTCGATGCCCTCAAGACGATGCTCCAGGTCGGGCACGCGGCCCGTCAGCGAACGCAGGCGTTCGCTCGTCTGGGCGAGGCGAACCTTGGCGTCGGCGAGCTTGCCGGCAGCCTCGGAATCGTCACGGCGAACGCGGTCGAGTTCGTCGTTGGCCTCGGCAATCTGCAAGCCCAAATCGCTTGCCTGCGCGCGAGCCTCGTCACGCGAACGGGTGAGCTCGTCCACGCGCGGGCGCGAAGCGCGAACGGCCTCGGAGGCCTGCTCGCGGCGCTTGGAGATGCGCACGCGCTCGACATCGGCATTGTTGGCGCTTTGCTCCAAGCGGCCGATCTCGGAGAGCAGCGAGCGGCGCTCGCCCTCAAGACGGGCGATCTCGCCGGCGGCATCGCCCTCGGCGGCACGCGCTTCCTCAACGGCCGCATTGGCCTCAACGACCTGGCCTGACACATGTTCAAACACAGCGGCCAAATCGGGCTCCAAGCCCTCCAGCTCGCGAATGCGACGCTTGCGCTCCAGAGCACCCGACGCCTCGCCGGCATCGAGGCCCACGCGCACAAGGCCGCCGCAGCTTACGCGAGCGCCATCGGGAGTCACGTAGGTCACACCGTCAACGACAGGCGCGGCCAGCGCGGCAACCAAGTCATCGACCACGTAATAGCCGCCGAGCAGCGCCTCGACAATCGGGCCATAACCGGCACGCACGGAAAGGCGATCGACCAGACGCGAACCGGCAGCGCCCTCGGCGGCAGCAGAGCCGCTCACGCCGCGTGCCATCAGCAGCGCCTCACCCGAGGCCTTCTTCTGGTCCAGAGCGGCACGACCGGCACGCTCAAGCGCAGACGTATCGTCGAACAGCAGTGCATCGATATCGCCGGCGAGCAATTGCTCAACCAAGCCCTCAAGCTCGCGCGGGGCCTCGAGCACGTCGCCCAGACGACCCGAGACATCATCGCCGAGCGCACCCACCAGACGGCTCACCAGCGGCGAGCTGTCGGCCATGCGGGCATCGAGTTTCTTTTGGCTGGCAAGCTCCGAGCGCACCTCGGATAACTTGTTGCGCGCCTCGCTCTCGCGGGCACGCAGGTCCTTCAGGGCCGCGCGTGCCGCCTCGGTGGCCTCACGCGCATCGACCTGAGCCTGGCGCGCTTCCTCAAGAGCGCCCTCAAGCTCCTCGGCGCGGTCGCGACGGCTCTCGAGCGAAGCCGTGACCTCCTCGAGCTGCTCGTCAATCTGCTCCAGGCGCGAGGCATACATGTTGTCCTCGACCTCGGCATTGCTCAAGGAATCCTTCACCTTGGCGAGCTCGAGCGCGGCATTATCGGCCACGCGCTGCACATCGCGTTGCTCGCGCGTGAGCTGCGAAATCTGATTGTCGAGCGCCACGCGACGCTCGTGGAGCTCAGCGGCGGCAGGACCGGCGGCGTCAACGTCGTCCTGGGCCTGCATGTGCGCGCCGGTCACTTCCTCAAGCTGGGCGCGCGCGTCCTCGAGCTCCTCGACCACGCGACGACGCTGATGCTCGGAGCTCGAAATCTGACCGCGCATGTCAGACAGGCGCGACACCATGTTGTGGCCCTTTTCCTCGAGCAGGCGCATGTCGGAGTTAATGCGGCCGACCACATCTTGCATATGACGGCGCTGCTCGCCTAGGTCGCCCACAAACAGGCCCTTTTCCTCGAGCATGACCTGAAGCTTCTCGAGCTCGCGCTCCTTTTCGCCCAAGCGGTACTGCGCAAGCTCAAGCTCGGCCGCGCCCTCTTTGGAGCGGCTCTCCAGGTCGTTCCACTGCGACTGCAGCGAACGCAGCTCGTCGACGGCCAGCATCTGCGTAAGCTCGTTCGCGCGCGAGGACAGCTCTTTGTACTTGCGCGCGCGATCGACCTGACGCTCCAGCGGTCGCAGCTGACGGGCGATCTCCTTATTGATGTCGCGGGCACGCGTCAGGTGCTCGTCCATCGACTTAATCTTTTTGAGCGCACGCTCCTTGCGGCGCTTGTGCTTGGAGATGCCGGCGGCCTCCTCGATGAGGGCGCGGCGCTCCTCGGGGCGGCTCTGCAAAATGGCGTCGAGCTTGCCCTGGCTAATAATAGAATGCGTATCCTTGCCCAGGCCCGAATCGTGCAGGATGTCCTGAATGTCCATCAGGCGGCACGGACTCGAGTTGATGAGGTACTCGCTTTCGCCCGAGCGATACATGCGACGGGTGATGGCGACCTCGTCAAAATCGACGGGTAGCATATGGTCCGAGTTATCGAGCACCAGCGTGACCTCGGCGACACCCACCGGCTTGCGCGCTGACGAGCCCGAGAAGATGACATCCTCCATGGCCTGGCCGCGCAGCTGCTTGGCGCTCTGCTCGCCCAGGACCCACAGAATCGAGTCAGAGATGTTCGATTTTCCCGAGCCGTTAGGACCGACGATGACGGTCAGGCCCGGCTCAAACGTCATATGGGCGCGGTCGGCAAACGACTTGAACCCTTTGAGCGTGAGGGACTTGAGATACACGGTTCCTCGCTTACACGTGCTTCTTGTTCAGAATCACGCCGTTGGTGGTGTAACCCATGCGGTCGAGCGCTTCGAGCGCGGCGGCTCCCTCGGCTTCCTTCTTTGAGGAGCCGGAGCCGCGTCCCTGACGAATACCATCGATCAACACCACGGCGGTAAAGGTGGGCGCATGCGCCGGGCCCTCGGAGCCAACGAGCTTGTACGCCGGGGGTTCGTGACCGTCGGCTTGCACACACTCCTGCAAGAACGACTTGGGGTTCGCGGGGTGCTCGGCGCGCTCGGAAGCCAGGTGCGGCTTAAGCGTGCGGTGAATAAACTCCGCTGCGGCATCCCAACCAGCATCCAGGTACAGAGCGCCCACGAGCGACTCATAGACGTTCTCGAGCGCCGAATGCAGGCCGCGCGCACCGGTACCGGTCTCGGAGGCACCAAAGATGATGATGTCATCGATGCCAAGCTCGTGAGAAACCTCGGACAGCGTAGCGCCCGAGACAAGCGACACCTTCAGGCGCGTGAGCTTGCCCTCGTCAAACTCCGGATAGGACTCAAACAGGGAGCGTGCGACCACAGCACCCAAAATGGAATCGCCCAAGAACTCAAGGCGCTCATAGCTGGCAGAAACCGGCTGGCCCTCGACTGCCGACGGATGCGTAAGGGCCGCGCGCAGCAGCACCTTATTATTGAACTCGTGGCCCAGAATTTCCTGGGCGCGCATAAGACGTTCAGACAAAGCCAAGACCTAGGCCTCCCTGGCGTTTTCGATGGCGTCGACGGCGTCGGCGACAGAGTTGAGCGAGAGCAGAGTCTCGTCATCGATCTCGAGGTTGAACTCGTCCTCGATAGCCGTAACCAGCTGCAGGCGCTCGAGCGAGTTGGCA